>CAVKBM010000003.1:0-81062 GCA_963654355.1 Bacteroidaceae bacterium
GTATAAATAGGGACGAAAAAAGCAAAAAGTATGATATCAAAAATCATCAACGAAAGTTTGATTCAGGAGACGAAACGAGAAATTGAGAAAGTGAACAATATCGTGATTGTGTCGCATCTATCTCCAGATGGCGATTCTGTTGGTTCGTCTTTGGCATGGGCAAACTTTTTATGCAGTATGGAGAAAAACGTAACTGTGATTATTCCGAATGCCTATCCTGCTTATTATGGATGGATGTGGGGTATTAAGGATGTGTTGGTGTATGATAAGCAGAAAGAGGTTGCGGATGAGAAAATCAAGGAAGCTGAGGTCATTTTCGCTTTAGATTTCAATGTTTTGAGTCGTATTGGAGATATGGGATTGCGAGTTGCAGATGCCAAAGGGAAAAAAATTTTGGTGGACCATCATTTAGATCCAGGCAGTTTCGCTGACATTGTCATTTCTTATCCTCAGATGACATCTACTTCAGAGATGATTTTTCGTTTGATTTGTCGTATGGGTTATTTCACAGATATGACACAAGAATGTGCGGAATGTATATTTGTTGGTTTGATGACGGATACAGGCTCATTCTCCTATAATTCAAATAATCCAGAACTATATACTATCATTTCTGAGTTGATAAAAAAAGGTGTGGACAAAGATGAAATATATCGTCGGGTTTACAATAATTTCTCGGAGTCGCGTTTCAGAATGTTAGGATTTTTGTTGAATAAGAAGTTGAAGATATATCCAGAGTTGGGGGCTGCGATGATGTGGCTCACGAGAGAGGAGCTTAATACGTTTGACTATCGTCCTGGCGACACGGAAGGCTTTGTTAACATTCCATTATCTATCAAGGGAGTAGTTTTTTCTGCTTTTTTCAAAGAAGATATTGATAAAATCAGAATCTCGTTTCGCTCGCAGGGAGGTGTTGAAGCGAATGTTTTTGCCAATGAATATTTCAATGGAGGAGGACACAAAAATGCGGCGGGAGGCACGTTGCATTGTTCAATTTATGATGCGGTGAAATTGTTCAACGAGAAAATTCCTTTGCTCAAGGAAGAGCTTCTGAAAGAGAGGAAAAGGCAGGCTGTGGATTTGGGAGAAGAGTTAGCCGATGAACAGAATGGAGGAAAATAAGTAAATGCGAAGAATCATCACGTATATAATTTGTCTTTTGGGGTTGATATCTTGTCAAGACCCTGCTCCGCAAGTTCCGTATAACAAAATTGAGAAACCACAAACCGAGTCTGCCTTGATGGAAATGAACCGACAATTTGCTGCTATTGAAGATAGTTTGGTGACGACCTATGTGGACAGTGTTCAGAAGGCGGATCGGAAAACCTTCACAACAACGAAGACGGGTTTGCGTTATTACATTGTGTGGAGTGGCAAGGGAGATCGAGCAGGCGAAAGTGATGACGTTACGTTCCGCTACACAGTGCGACAGTTAGATGGCAGTGAGTGTGATAAACTAAAGAATGTGGTGAAGACAGAGAATCTTGAAAAAGGAGATTTGACGAGGGGAATACGAGAGGCGTTGCGCTTACTCCCCGTTTCAGGAGAAGGAGAGTTTGTTATGCCTTCTTTCTTAGCGTACGGCGTTGTGGGTGTGCCTGGATGTATTCCACCGTGGACACCCGTCTCCATTCAGATTTCCTTGTTAGAAGTAAAAAAGCGATAGAAAGAAAATATGAATAAGAAAAAATCAAAGGTCGCTCAGTGCCTGGTGATACTTGTAGGCCTTGTTCTTGTGGCGTTTTTAGGAACATCCTGTAAGAAATCTAACACTTATGCCGATTATGTGGATGATCAGAAAGAAAAAATTTCTTCGTATTTATCAAAAAATAAAATATCTGTAACGGGTACGATGCCTGAGGATACGACTGAATGGAAGGATGGAGAAAATGATGTCTATTATCTGTACAGTTCTGGAAAAGCAGATGGATTGTATTTTCATCTATGTGATAAGGGATATGGAGATTTAGTGCCACAGACCAATTGGACGGCGTATGTCCGTTACAAGGGGTATAGTCTATCTGGCGATTTGGTTTATGACTGCACGGCAGGGGTCAATCCAGACCCGTTGTCGTTCGTGATTTTGAAAGATGCGTATGGTGCGTCGTATGGAAGAGGTTTTCAGCAGGCGGTTCGCAACCTTCGGGTTGGCGGTCATTGTAAGGTTATCATACCTTTCTCTATTGGGAATAGTACATTGACGACGGTTACGGGAGGATCACGATCGGATTATGAGAACTATCAGCCAATGTTCTATGAGATATGGTTGGTAGGTTTGGAGTAGTTGCTTTTGAAATGGGAGAACTGACGAAGAATAAAATCAAATGGATACAGTCTCTTTCAAGAAAGAAAGAGCGAGATGAGCAAGGTTTGTTCTATGCGGAGGGTGCAAAGTTGGTTGACGATTTGTTGCCCTATTTTGACTGTGTCTCGTTGGTTGCTACATCGGAGTATTTTGAAAATAGGAAAAATGTGCGAGCTGTTGAAATTTTTGAAGTCTCAAAAGATACATTGAAGAAAGTCTCGTCTCAAAGTACGCCTCAATCGGTGCTTGCAGTTTTTCGAAAAAAAAATAGTGAGATAAGATATGACGAGTTGAAAGGCAAACTTTTTCTAATGTTAGACACTATACAAGACCCTGGAAACTTGGGAACAATTATAAGAGAATCCGATTGGTTTGGCATTGAGAATGTAATTTGTTCAAAGGAGACGGTGGACGTATATAATCCGAAGGTGGTGCAAGCCACGATGGGAGCGCTGACGAGAGTTAAAGTCTGTTATGCTGATTTAGTGGATGTTTTGGAAAAAATGTCTGGAGTTCCTGTTTATGGAACATTCTTAGAAGGAACGAATATCTATGAAGAGAAATTGACGGAGAACGGAGTAATTGTGATGGGAAACGAAGGCAATGGCATATCGGAGGAGGTGGCGAAGCATGTGACGTCAAAGTTGCATATCCCAAATTTTCCAAAGGGAAGGGCGACCTCAGAGTCGTTGAATGTAGGAGCGGCGGCGGCGATAGTCTGTTCCGAGTTTCGTCGGAGGTTGTTGGTAAAATAATAAGAAACGATGTCAAAAGTAGATGGAAAGTCGTTTTTGCAACGGCTGCGATTTAAGTATAAGATAGCGATATTAAATGAGAATACGCTGGAGGAGGTATGGCGTATCCGAATGTCAAAACTCTCTGCGATTGCATTCTCGTTTTTTCTTGCTGTTGTCTATTTTTTCTTGATTGCGTTTTTGATTATTAAGACGCCTATGAGGGGCTTTTTGCCTGGATATACAGACAATGCAAAACTCCGTAAGAGCTTGATTCTGACCGCCATACAAGTTGACTCCATTGCAGAGAAGGTACAGTTGCAATCACAATATTTGGATGTGTTGCGGTCGGTTGTGAGGGGTGATATAAAAGTCGATTCAACTACTACGACGGAGAATCTGAAAAACGTGTCGACAGATCAGTTGTTGGATGCCTCTGAGAAAGAGGTGGCATTCAGGGACTCATTTGAATCAGACGAATTGATGACGATGAGGATTGGTATAGAAGAGTCAAGAAAGAAAAATTATCTGATGCAGCGTCCGGCACAAGGTCATGTGATTGAGCCATTTAATCCCCATAAAGGTGTGTATGGCTTGACTTTATCTGTCAACCAAAATTCATCCGTATCATCTGTATTAGATGGTGTGGTTGTGTCGTCGGAATATACGTTGAATGATATTTATGTTATGGTGATACAGCATTCAGACAATATGATGTCTGTTTACAAAATACGGCAACCCTATATGAAAAAGGTTGGCGATCGAGTGCATGGGGGGGAAATCTTGTCAACATTCATGAGAGATTCAGATACATTCTTTGAATTCCAGCTATGGAAAGATGGGGCGGCACTCGATCCTCAAGTTTTCATTGTTTTCTAAGATAAGGACATGGAGAAGAAAAAAATAGCCATTTTAGGTTCCACTGGCTCTATCGGAACGCAGGCTTTGCAGGTGATAGAAGATCATCCCGACAAGTTAGAGGCATACATTCTGACGGCAAACAATAGTTCTCAATTGCTTATTCAGCAAGCGAGAAAATTTCAGCCAGAAGTGGTTGTGATTGCTAATGAAAGCAAGTATGACGAGGTTAAGAATGCTTTAATTGATCTGCCGATAAAAGTGTTTGCGGGAGCTAAGGCGATAGCGGAAGTGGTTGAGTTAAAAGCGGTGGACATTGTTCTGACGGCAATGGTGGGCTATTCAGGATTATATCCAACGATAACGGCTATAAAAGCAGGAAAAAGCATCGCCTTGGCTAATAAAGAGACAATGGTGGTGGCAGGAAGTTTGATTGCCAATCTATGTCAGCGGTACCATACAAAGGTATATCCTGTAGATTCAGAACATTCTGCTATTTTTCAATGTTTGTTGGGAGAGCAGTCGGATGTTGAGAAAATCTTACTCACTGCTTCTGGAGGTCCGTTTAGGGGGAAAAACAAAGATTTCTTGGCTAAAGTTACTGCTGCGGATGCTTTGAAACATCCTAATTGGACAATGGGAGCGAAGATAACGATTGATTCCGCTTCAATGATGAATAAAGGCTTTGAAGTGATGGAGGCGAAATGGCTTTTTGACGTTCCATTGTCGAAGATAGAAGTGGTTGTGCATCCGCAATCTTTGATTCACTCAATGGTACAGTTCCAAGATGGTGCTATCAAAGCGCAGATTGGAATGCCAGATATGCGGTTGCCGATACAATTGGCGTTAGGATTCCCTGTTCGTTTGGAGAATAACTATCCTCGATTAGATTTGTTTACACATAATCAGATGACTTTTGAGAGACCTGATCCTGAAACTTTCAGAAATTTAGCTTTGGCATATTGTGCAATGGAGAAAGGCGGTAATGTGCCATGCGTCTTGAATGCTGCCAATGAGGTCGTCGTCGCAAAATTCTTGCATGATGAGATTGGATTTTTGGAAATGTCGGATGTCATAGAACAAACGATGTCGGCGATTCCTTTCATTGGAAGTCCGTCCTATGAAGATTATGTTGCCACACATGAAGAATCTACGAAGCGTGCAATGGAATATGCTGTGAAATATAAAAAATAAGTAAAGAATATCAAGATAGACAATTATGATTCCAATATTGGTTGTTATCCTTCAGTTTTTTGCTAGTCTCACGATATTGGTAATGATTCATGAATTTGGACATTATCTGATGGCGAGATTGTTTGGCGTCAGGGTTGAGAAATTTTATCTTTTTTTCAATCCTGGACTGTCGTTGTTCCGATTTAAACCGAAGAACAGCGATACGGAGTATGGAATAGGGTGGCTTCCGTTGGGAGGTTATGTAAAGATGTCTGGCATGATAGACGAGTCGTTGGATCGTAATCAAATGAAGAGTGAACCACAACCGTGGGAGTTCCGTTCTAAGCCGGCGTGGCAACGTTTTTTGATAACAATCATGGGGGTTGTTTTTAACTTTATCTTGGCGCTTTTTATCTATTCAATGATTGCTTTCAATTATGGTGATAGATATATACCTTTTGAGAACATCACGGAGGGAATGGAGTTTAGTGATCTGGCAAAATCAGCAGGATTTGAGGATGGAGACATTTTTGTATGGGCAGATTCCGTTGCGGTAGAGAAGCCAGATGAAGCGTCTTTTCGTGCAATTTTGGAGGCAAAGCAGGTTTGTGTGCTTCGGGATGGTAAAGAAGTTGTACTCAACATGCCAGACGACTTTATGGAGAAGGTACTGGAGGCGCAAACAGGTTTTGTCGGTTTCCGTTATCCGTTTGTCATTGATTCTGTGATGGTAGGTTCTCGCGCTGAGCGTGCAGGCTTGGTGGCAGGCGATAGCCTTATGACGATAGGAGATTCTTTGGCAAAAGCGTATGTTTCAACGAGTGTTTTTATTTTTGGTGAAAATCGAAATATTCCGATTCCTGTGACGTTGAAACGCGGTGCTGATACTGTGTCGTTGACAGTGACGCCAGATTATAATGGTAAGATAGGGGTATATATGCGTCCGATGAGTGCTTTCTATCAAGTTAAGGAAGAAAGTTATGGTTTTTTTGAGTCTTTTGGAGTGGGAATAGCCTGTGGTGTAAAGAAATTGACCAATTATGCGGGGGATATGAAATATGTTTTCACGAAGGCGGGGGCGCAAAGTTTAGGAGGATTTATGACAATAGGAAGTCTTTTCCCCTATCCATTTGATGCGCAGGCTTTTTGGGAGATTACAGCCTTCCTATCTGTTATTTTGGCATTTATGAACATCTTGCCGATACCTGCGTTGGATGGAGGCCATCTTGTATTCATCCTTTATGAGATGATAACAAGAAGGAAGCCGAGTGAGAGCGTCGTGATGAAAGCTCAGGTTATAGGAATGTTCTTGTTGTTCGTATTGTTGATTTACGCAAATTTGAACGATGTGTTTCGGTTCTTCAACTAAACAGACAACTCTGAGATGATGGCAATTACACCACTGATTGCCATATAGACATAGATGATTTTTCGAAGAGTGTTTCCTGAGAGTTTTTCGAAGACAATTTTCCCTATATATCCGCCCAATGGTATTCCAGCCACGGCATACAACCATCCCCATGCCACGGATTCGGTAAATAGTCCGAAGCGGGAACGATAGAATGTCATCATAGCGTTACCTATCAGGAAATAAGCTTGAAGCATACCTAAATAGTGGTTTTTGTCTTTTTCAGAAGCCAGGAAGAAAAGTACTGCAGGGGGACCTTGCATACCGAACAGTCCACCCATCGCTCCACTTACGGTACCCATTGAAATTTCTAATTTTAGTGTTGGCTTTATTTTGAATTTTCCATTGAAAAAGAGAAAATAAAGACTCATAATGATGAGAATGATTCCTAAAAGTAGTTTTAAGTGGGCGTCTGCCGCTTTCGCCACGAAGCGAACGGCAAAGAAAGAAACAAGCAGAAAAGTAGTGAGCATAGGAAGAAGACGCTTCCAATTCACATATTTATAGTGTGTGATGAAGATGACAAGAGATTGCGTGAGCGAAAGCAGTCCAGACAATGTTGTCGCCTCTCCGTAGGAGGGAAGTAGGTAGGGGAGAACGGTCATAATAAAGATGCCAAACCCGAATCCGCTGACACGTTGAACGAAGCTTGCACCTGTGCTGAATATGAAAAGTAACAGAATGATGGTGACCGACATTTCCATAAATTACATATTTTTGATTTTTCACAAAGTTACGAACTTTCCGTAGGTTAGACCGCTTATCATTGTGGAAATCAGTGTGTTTTGAAAAACGAAAAAGATGAGTAAACTCTTTGTATTCTAAAAATATTTTTAACGAGTAAAATAACAGTGAAGCCTCCTTGTTTTTGGCTTTTTTAAGTGGTAATTTTACAAATACAAAAGTTAAAACTACAAACATAAACAGAAAGACATGGAAAAAAAATCCAAAGATATTCCTTCCGTGATTGGGGATATTGATGCGATGGTTCGCAGTATGCAGGCAACGTTAGACTGTTTGTCGTACGATGCGAAGCGAATCAAACCCTGTGTGGAGGCGTTGCAGAGCACGCCCGTTCAGGGTTCAGACAGTGCGGCCAATGCTACGAAGGATTTGGTGAACAGGTTGACTGTTGCAGACGAGAAATTGGCGGAGGCCGTCTATCTTATTGGCGACGCGCTCTCGTCTCTATCTATAGGTAGCAAGAACTACAAGGAGTCTGTCTGATATTTTAAGAAGGATTAGAAAGGGTGGCATCATTGGTGTCGCCCTTTTCTGTTTCAGTCTCTGCGATGTCTAAGTTGGCGGAACGTTTTTTCCATTGCTCTTTGGCAAAAGCTTGCATGTCTATCTGTTTGTCGCTCTCGTCGGTGATTTCTGAGCCGAGAATGGTTTCAATTACGTCCTCCAAAGTTACGATACCGTCCATACCACCATATTCGTCGATGACCAAGGCGATCTGCTGCTTTTTACTTAGCATTAGGTCATAGAATTTTGTGATGGCGGCGTTGCCATAGCATACAAGAATGTCTCGCTTGATATCTTTCAATTTAAGGTGCTGTTCATCGTTCGCCAAGTGTAGAAGCACATCAGTTTTAAGAACGAATCCAGTGATGTCATCTATATCTTTTGTATAGATGGGAATACGAGAGAACGTGAGATACTTTTTGTCTGCGTAGAATTCTTCCAAAGTCATATCTTCTTGAGCGGCAAGTACGACAGTTCTGGGAGTCATTATGGCATGGACTTTGACATTGTCCATCTTTACGAGGTTGTTGATTATCTTGCACTCGTTCTTCTTGAATACACCTTCACGTTCACCGATGTTGGTGAGGGCCGCCACTTCTTCACGGCTAACGGTTTGTGATTTCTTATGAGTGAAGAGCCGAGTCAAAAACTGAGAAATGATGACCAAGGGAAGACAAATAAAGGAGATGATGCGAATGATGTATCCCCCGGGAATGCATATTTCTCTCCAGAAATTTGATCCGATTGTTTTCGGTATGATTTCGGAGAAGACAAGCACCATAACTGTTAAAACTGCAGAACACAAACCAAAATAAGCACTTCCGAAAATTTCTGCGGCTTGTGCTCCGACGGCTGCGGCACCCGCTGTGTTTGCAACCGTGTTGAGTGAAAGAATCGCGGCAATGGGCTTTTCTATGTTTACCTTTAAATCTTTCAGGTTGGAAACGCCTTTTTTGCTAGTCGGCAGGGACTCTATGTAAGACATTGTGGTTGAATAGAGCGTGGCTTCTAAAAGAGAACAAAGAAAAGAGACTCCAAGGGTGATAACAAGAGAGATGATGAGGACTGTCATATCGTGTTGAGATAATAGTGATTAATGACAAAAAGCGGAAAATCATTACTGAAATTTCCGCTTTGACAAGTGAGCCAGTTGGGGCTCGAACCCAAGACCCCATCCTTAAAAGGGATGTGCTCTACCAGCTGAGCTACTAGCTCCCCAAATGCTTTGAGAAATGTTTTCTACCTTAGTAAACCTTCGTTTGCTATGAGCAACTTTGTTTCTCAAATGCGTTGCAAAATTAGTGCTTATTTTTGAATTAGCAAGTAAATTGTGAAAATTTTTCAAGTTGATTTTCGAAAAATTTATCGTTGCTATTTGATTTTGTTGAAAGTCAGTTAATTATGATTTTAAATGAATATGCTACATTAAGAAGGAAGGGGAAATGTTATGGTAGATAGGTGTTTAAGAGGGAGAAAAAAATGATTTTTTAGCATTCGTTTATTGAGAAAGTTTGTTGACGATTTAAAATCCTTTGTGGAAGAAATGAGAATGAAGAGTTGTGAATGACTATTTTCAGTTAAAAAATCATACTTTTGCGACTGATTTTAAAGAAAGCGAATATGGTGAAAATTAGAGAATTGTTTTGGATATTCTTCGAAATTGGAGCCTTCACTTTGGGAGGTGGCTATGCAATGCTCTCAATGGTGGAGATGAAGATTGTGAATGATAAGAAATTCATGGAGAAAGACGAGTTTTGGGATTTGATTGCCGTGGCGCAGACGTTGCCAGGAGTTTTCGCTATTAACACTGCGCTTTATGTGGGTTATAAGTTGAGAGGGAAATTAGGTGCGTTTGCCTCTATGGTGGGAGCCGCTCTTCCATCGTTCATCGCTATTCTGTTGATCGCTATTTTCTTTTTGGAATTTAGAGACAATCATTATGTTGAGAGTGCATTTAAGGGTATTCGTCCGTGTGTGGTGGCTTTAATTCTTTCTCCTGCCGTGAAACTGATTTGGAAAGAGAAAAAACATTGGTGGAGTTTGCTGATTCCATTGGTGGCAGCGTTTGTCATTTGGTGGTTTAGTGTCAATCCTATATTGATAGTCGCTCTGGTGATTGTAGTGGCACTCATGTATTGCTATTTTACAAATATGAAGAAAATAAAGGGATAAGGGATGGAGATGAGTTTATTTGATGTTTTAACGATTTATGCGGAACTTTTATATGTGTTTTTTAAAATCGGATTGTTCGGATTCGGTGGCGGTTATGCGATGATTTCGTTGATCCAGTTTGAGGTGGTTGACCATTTCGGATGGATGTCGGTAACGGAGTTCTCTGATATGTTGGCGATTTCACAGATGACACCAGGTCCAGTTTCTATCAACACGGCTACCTATGTCGGATATGCGGTGTGTAAACAATGGGGGTATATGTCGGGAGTCTTAGGTTCTGCTGTGGCAACGGTCTCTTTGTGTCTACCCTCTATCTTGTTAATGATTTTAGTAATCAAATATTTCTTTAATAATAAAGAAAATATCTATGTAAAGGCAGTGATGTCGGGATTGCGTCCCGTTTTAGGGGGCTTGATTTTGGCTGCTGCTCTAATGTTGATGAACAGAGAAAATTTTTGTGATTTGCCACTTTCAAGAGGATTGGATGGTACTATAGGATTCGATACGACGTTAGGTTATGGATTGTCGGTCGTAATTTTCATTGCGTCGTTTGTTGCGTTACATTTCTTCAAAGTGAATCCGATGTGGCTGATTGTGGTAGCGGGTGCGATTGGGGTTGCAGTGATGTGAAAAGGGGGCATCTTTGATGAAAAAGAGGCATTTTAAAGTGCCTCTTTAGGTTTTAATAAGGAACTATCACCATAACTTAGAAAGCGAAAGCCGTTCTTCATGGCATAATCGTATATTTTTCGCCAGTCTTCGCCCACTAATGCGGAGATGAGCAGGAGAAGAGTACTTTGCGGTTGGTGGAAGTTGGTGATGATAGCTTTCACGATATGGAATTTATAGCCTGGCACGATGATGATCTGTGTGTTGGCTTGAATCGTATCTAATTGGTTTTTATCCATATATGAGAGGATGGCGGCGAGAGAATCGTCCGTTGAAATGTCAGAAGAACCATCGTAAGGCATCCATTGTGAAACGTTAAGGTCTGTCTCGTGAATTTCTGAATTTTTTGAAATGATTTTACCTATGTAGTATAAACTTTCAAGAGTGCGGACTGAGGTTGTCCCGATTGCGATTACACGTCCCGCTTTCTTGATTTTCTCAATGGTCTCTCGTTTGACGGATATCCATTCAGAGTGCATCGTATGACCACCGATGGTATCCGATTTGACAGGTTGGAATGTACCTGCACCGACGTGAAGCGTAACTTCTTCTACATCAATGTTTTTTTTCTCTAAACTTTTGAAAACATCTTTTGTGAAATGAAGTCCAGCGGTAGGAGCTGCGACAGAGCCTTTGATTTTAGAGTAAACCGTTTGATAGGTGATTTTGTCTCGCTCAACCGTCTCTCTGTGCAGATAAGGAGGAATGGGAAGTACTCCGAAAGCATCCAAAATGGTGGCGAAGGTGAGACCATCATTTTCCCAGAAAAACCGAACATTGTAAGAGTTGCCGACAGCCTCTAATTTTTCTGCATAGACGGTAATGTCTTCATTGTCAATTGTTACCATTTTGGAAAGCAGACCTGTTTTCCATTTGTTTGCGTTGCCAATCATGCATTTCCAAATACATTCCTTTGTGGATTGAAAGGTCAGCACATAGTCGTGAGGTTGGATGGGTTCTAAACAGAATATCTCAATTCGAGCGCCTGTTTCCTTGTGAAAAATCAGGCGAGCTTGAATGACGCGTGTGTTGTTGCAGACGAGAAGCTCTCCTTCGTCAAGATAATCAGAAATGTTTTTAAAGATGGTGTGAGAAATATTCCCTTTATCGTAAAGAAGTAACTTAGACTCATCTCTTTTTTCAAGAGGAAACTTAGCGATGCGTTCGTCTGGAAGTTCGTATGTGAAATCTTTGATTGCGATTTCTTGAGGATTCATCATATTTCGTTAGTCTGATGTTTCAATGTTTGTGCAAAAATAGTGAACTTTGCTTTGAAAATGTGTCTTAAGAAGAAATAAAGAAGAAAGCCATGGTAAATGTAGGGGATAGAGTAAGATTTTTGAACGCTACGGGAGGTGGCGTTGTGTCAAAGATAGTGAACCGGGAGTTGGTTATGGTAACCGATGAAGATGGATTTGACATTCCGACATTGGCGAAAGAGTGTGTCGTTGTTGAAACGTCAACTAAAGTGCATACTCAAGAAAAAAAAGTAGAGAAGCCTAAGGTCGTGGAGACAATAGATGATTTTGTGCAGAAAGAGAAAGAAAACAAAGAGTATGTCCCACAAGCGGAGACAGAAGAAGGAGAAATCTTGAATGTTCTGTTGGCTTTTGTGCCGCAGAACATAAAAGTGTTGTCGACCACCGATTTTGATGCTTATTTTGTGAACGACAGCAATTATTATTTGGCTTATAACATTGCGACAGTTGTTGGCACAAAGTTTGTTAGTCGAGCCGTCGGGTTTATTCAGCCGAACACAAAAATCATAATCAAAGAGTCAATGAAGAGCGAGTTGAACGATTGGGAGAACGTGCGAGTGCAACTGTTCGCTTTGAAACAAGATAAACCATACTCTCTGAAGACTGTTTATGATGTTAAACTTAAACTGAATCCTGTGAAGTTCTTCAAATTGCATAGTTTCGTTGAAAACGATTATTTTGATGAGTTGGCAATGGTCTTCCCGATTGTGAAGAATGACATGGCAACCAATTCTGTATTGGTGGAAGATGAGATTGAAAAAATTGCGGCGAAAGAGAAAGGCACTATCGCTCGAAAGTTTTCAAAACCAAACCAAAGCCCTGAAATCATTGTGAAAGACTTACATGTTAATGCGTTGTTAGACAATACCAATGGTATGAGTGCGTATGATATGTTGCAGTATCAGTTGAAAGTTTTTGAGGAGACGATGCAGGAAAACTTGAAACATAAAGGTCAGCAGATAGTCTTTATCCATGGAAAAGGAAATGGTGTATTACGCAAAGCCGTTTTAGATGAATTGAAGAAGAAATACTCAACTTGCTATGTGCGAGATGCCTCTTTTCAAGAGTATGGTTATGGAGCGTCAATGGTAACAATAAAATAATGGCAGACAATTATTTAGAAAAACGGCAGGAGTCCTACGAAGAGAGGAAAAGAAAGTGGGAGAAAAAGTACGCGCTTGAGATGCTGAAACAACGTATTCAGAAAGTAAGGGAAACGTCGGAAAAAGAGAAAATATAGGGCAGTGAATTTCTAATGTGCAGCATATTTTAACAAAAGGAATTATTTTTACAAAAAAGATAATTCCTTTTGTAATTTTCAGCAAAAAAAACTTGTCAAAGTAGTACTTGTACAATATTTATTTATCTTGAATGTTTAAATTTGCGAAGAATTATTTTAAAAAAATGAATGAGTATGAAAAATGGAAATGATTATTATCGTAAAGGGTTAGGGATGGGAGTTGCGCCGCATCTACATCAGTTGTGTGCAAATCTAATCATGTATGGATTAATGAATCGAGTTCCAAAACATCTTAGACTGAATTTTCTTCCTGATTCCACAGTGAAGGAGGACTTGAAAGAAGGAGAAAAGAGAATACGCCCAGATATTTCATACTATACGAAAGCGAGTTATAGAAAGGGAGATTGTAACCATTCAAATCTATTGTTTGTTGTTGAGGTTGTAAATGTAAATGGGGTCGGGTATTCTACAAGAAGGATCAAAGAATTGTTTCATAGAGAACCTTCGTTACAGGAGGCCTTTTTATACAATTATGAGGAAAAAAAGTGGACTCGCTTTTTAAGAGAAAATGGAAAAGTAGACGATAAGGAGGATCCTTATTCTTTCACGTTTGGATTTTGTATGTCATCTATAGAAGGATTGTAATGATTGTTGTTTTGAAAGAGTAAAGTGTATAAGATATGAAAAAGACAGAATACAGGGGTTTAGGAATGGGGGCATGTCCCCACAAGCATCAAATGTGTGTTGGAGTAATTCATAACAGATTAGTGGATAAACTATCGGCTAAGTACAGAATTAATTTCCTTATAGATTCAACGGTGACTGAGGTGGAATGGCAAGAAGGGGAGAGGAGAGTGCGACCAGATATTTCATTTTATGCAAAGGTGAATGTTACAAAGGATGAGGTTGAACATTCAAATCTTTTGTTTGTGGTAGAAATTGTGAGGTGTGGAGGCGAAAATTATTCAACAGAAAGAATTAAAGAACTTTTAAACAAAAGCAAGACGCTGAGGGAAGCGTTCATTTACAATTATGAGAAGAATGAATGGATCCGATTTTCAAAGGAAGCGAAAGACGGTGTAATTGACGACTATTCTGTTGTCTTTGGATTTGCTTTGGGTCCGATTGGCGATTTGTGTGTAGGTCCTAAGTCTACTTCATATCCACTAAAATAGGAGATTGTCTTTCTATAACATTAAGCGAAAATTATTAACTTTGTCATCCTTGCAAAAGAAAGAGTTTTCGCTAATGAATTATATAAAGAAATTGTTGGTCGGCGGAATTGCGATTATTGCGCCGATTTGGGTTATTGGACAGGAGTATGAAGCAGTGATGGGCGAACGATATGAGCCTGCGGTATCTGATTCAACAGATTTTGTAGTGGATGAAGATGAGTCAACTTTAGAGAGTGATTCTCTTATAGTTAATTCTGTTACTACGATGAGTTTGCCTGTTGATTCGTTGCAGAATATTGATTCCTTGCTTGTCGCCCGTTATCGTTTAGGATGGGATAGTATGCGTGTAAATCCATACGCTTATCCAATTGATTCTATCAAAGATACTTTCGTAGTAGATTGTCGTGGTTTCTATCCTCCGAATGTTAATGTCGTAACTTCGGAATGTGGAGAGCGTTGGGGACGCTTTCATGCGGGTACGGATATGAGACTGAAGGTGGGCGATTCTATTTATGCTGCGTTTGATGGAAAAGTTCGAATGGCGAGATATGGGCATCCACGCAAAGGGTATGGCTATTATGTTGTTTTGCAACATGCAAATGGCTTAGAGACGCTATACGGACATTTGTCAAAGATTTTGGTGAAAGTAAACCAGGATGTGAAAGCAGGTGATGTGATTGCATATGGTGGAAATACAGGTCGCTCGACGGGACCTCATTTACATTTTGAGTTTCGTTATTTAGGAAATCCTATCAACACAAGAAATTTGTTGTCTATTACAGACAGCACAATGGAGATGAGGGCAGACACCTATGTCGTACGTCCGTCTGGAAAGAATATCAGTGGCTCTTTTGATGAATTTTATAAATATAAGAATAGTCCAGCGGTTTATCACAAAGTGCGCTCGGGGGATAATTTAGGAAAGATAGCGAGGAAATATCATACAACAGTTTCAAAGCTTTGTAAACTGAACAAAATAAAATCTACTACGATTTTGAGGATTGGAAGACGATTGAGAGTGAGATAATTTATAAAACTAATTTTCTATGAGAAGAAGGAACAACAAAAGGGGGTTAGGGATGGGAGTCCCATCAAAGAACCATCAAGGTATTGTTGGGAGAGCATTCCGAAAATTAATAGGATTGGTGTCAGAGTCCTATGAGAATAATTTTGCAATAGACACGACGCTTCAAGTTGCTGTAGATTGGAGAGAAGGAGAGAGGAAGATTCGTCCAGATATCGCATTTTACGATTTTTGGGAGGAAAGAGAAAATGAAAAAAAGAAAAAAGTTATAATCTGGAAAGATGTCCTTTTCGTTTTGGAAATCGTTGATAACGATGGCGTAAGTTACTCTACGGATAGACTGCGTGACATCTTCGTTCGAGAGCCTTCTATCATTGAGGGCTTCCTTTATAATTATGAAAGAAACTCGTGGACACGCTTTTCAAAAAAAGATGGCGGTATGGATAATCCTAGGCAGACTTCCTATTCTTTGACTTTTAAATGTGATATTGCATCTGTGGTGAAAACAAGGGTACAGGGGGGAAAGATGTCTCGGTTTAGTCAATGTGATTGAAAGTATAGCGGAATGGGCAATCTACCTACTCCGCTATTTTTTTGTTTGCCTCGCCTATCGCGCGTTAGCAATAATCATACTGCGTATCCTCTCGTTAAACTCGTCATTGGAGATGAGGTCTTCAAGGTTGATGTGTATTCTGTAACGCCAATAGTTGTCTGGGTCGCCTGGGTCATTGATGCGTTCTTTGAATGTTTCGCTCCAACGAACCTTGCCGTCGGTTGCCATCCAATCTTGAATCGGGAGTATAACCCATGCTGCTGGAGATTTGAGATGTTTCTCAATAATCTGACGAACAATCCAGGGTTCGCAAAAGAATGGTGCGCCTCCGAATTGGTGTAACTCATTGCTGAAATACCTTTGGACGCTGTCTCTTTCTGTTTCCCACCATTGCCTCATCGTACTCATATCGTGGGTTGAAGTCGTGCAGACTGAAAGACGCGGTATGCGACTCAGATTGTCAAATTCGACATAAGGTTGTTTCGGCATTCTCTGAATCTCTAAACAAAGAATTTGTAGTTCACGCATAACGGGAGCAACACATGGAGGCACCATTCCCAAATCTTCTGCGCATACCATCATGTTGGTAGAGTTGACCATGGCAGAGAGCTTCTTTTTCGCTCCGTCATGCCAGAAATCGTTGTGTCGGCTGAAATTGAAGTACTCGTAGATATAGCTCAGCTTGTCTCTCATCTCTTGGGGTAACGTAGGGAATACGAAACTTGAAGTTAATGAGATACGTGGGTGATATTTGCCCTTTTCTTTGTAATCTTCCACAAAAAGTACTTGACAGCAGAGTAGGTAAAGTCCCTTTTTGAGTTCAATATTCGTAGGGTCGGATGGTATATGCTCGTCTATTTTTGCCTGTGTACTGTACTCTGGTTTGAGATGATAGAATTCTGCTCCGTCAGATATTAAGTATTTTTTTCTTACTTCATTAGCCTTTTTGCCAAAGATGTTGTCTATAACGGTATCGTTGATAAGAGGTTCTGTGAGTTTCCCCTTGTCAAATTTAAGTCCGAAATTTTCGATTTCTTCAATGCTGAGTGGCATAGCAGGGGTGAACTGACCTAATAGACCGTAGTGAGAGTCGGTAGGTGTCCTGAAAATGCGGAAAAAACCTAATATGTGGTCAATTCTGTATGCGTCAAAATATTCAGACATGACGGAGAGGCGTCTCCTCCACCATTGGTAGCCGTCTTCCTCCATTTTATCCCAGTTGTATATAGGAAATCCCCACACTTGACCCGTGCGTGTGAAATAATCAGGTGGAGCACCTGCACAACCGTTGCGGTCAAATAAATCTGGCTGTTTCCATACATCCACGCTACATGGACTAACGCCAATGGGAATATCTCCCTTTAGGGCTACTCCTTTTGTATGTGCATAGTCCACGGCCTCTTTCAACTGCCTATAGAGGTGGTATTGTACGAAGAAATGTATGGCGACATGGTCATATTCCATATTAGAGGGGTCGCAATATGATTCAACACGTTTTGCGTCGTAGATTGCATCTCGTCCCCAATGACTGAAATCGGTGGTTGAAAATTTATAGTGGAGGAAGCAGAATACAGCGTAGGGTTTTAGCCAATCTTCCTGCTCCTTCATGAATCTTTTGAAATCCTCTGTCGCGAAGGTCTCTTTGGCGTAGAGGTCGTAGAGTTCGTGGAAATAGATCCACTTGTATTTGTTGACGGCTTCATAATCGACGAAGGTTTCTTCGTTGAGTTCTTTCTTTTGCGCCTTGTATTTCTTTGTGTCTTTCACTTTTCCAATTTTATCTATGTTGAGATACATTGGATGAAGTGCATACACGGAGATGGCGTTGTAGGGGTATGAGTCTCTCCATGTGCCGAAATTCGATGTGTCGTTGATTGGCAATGTTTGGATGATTCGTTGACCTGTTTTTTCGCACCAATCTGCTAATTTCTTCAAATCATTGAACTCCCCAACACCGAAGCTGTCTTTTGAACGAAGAGAAAAAATAGGCACAACCGTACCCGCTGCTTTGAACGCTGGTAGGGCAAAGTCTGGTTCAGGGTCGTTGACAATCACTATGTCTGTTGAAATTGAAAAATCAGGCATTAGGTAGTGGTTGTCTCCTGCTTCCCAACATTGAATGACTTTGTTCTTTGGGTCACGGACAACATATTTGTATTTGAGTGGGAAGTCAATTTTGTTTCCGTCTAATACCTTGGCAAAGTGAGGGTATTGAAGAGGGTTGAGAGACACTGCCGCATCCTCTTCCCATTTGCCGAGAGCTGAAGCGTCGCCTACGATGGCCAATTCGTGATTATGGTTTACTTTTGTGCTGACCGTCCTGAAAATGAAAGGTATTTTTTCAGATCCTCTCTTGATTGGCTTTTCATCATGCCTGCGAATGGCTTTTTGCATTACTGCCGACATTTCCATTCGCCCTATAGTGGGGTAGGCGTTGAATGTGTCATAGATGAGGATTGTATTGTATTCTTTGCTTAATGGACTAAAAGTGTGGGACAGTGGTTCCTCTGTTCGTATTTTGTTGCCGAATTTGCAGATGTAGAAGTTGTATCGGAATGTCTTGTCGTTAGTGTAAAAGGTGGTTTTCCAACCATGTTCTGTGTATTCCAATGGAAGTCCGGCTCCGTTTGAACCGCGGAGCGCTTCAGTGTCTCCTTCTATGGATACTTCTTCGCCCCATTGGGAGTCATATCTTAGGTAAAGGGTTATTTTCATACGTTTTATTTGATTAGTTTCGTTCAAGAATAGGTCGTTTACTCGTTTTCTGGTACGGTTTCACCCTTTCTGTAATAATAGATGACACCATATTCGCGACAGCTATTGATTTTTTCTTGAGGAGGAAGATTTTCGTATTTCTTTTCTACTTCATCCCAAATTTCAAGAATCAGTTTGTCTACTTCTTTATTGAGGTTCGCAATATTCTCGATACAGCGAGCGGTGTTATTTTGTAAAACCTTTTGATAGTTGTATCCTTCTGCGAAGATGTCGTAAAAAACGCGGACTTTCCCGATTGGGGGATTGTAGATGGGTACGCCACCTTGTGAGAGTCGTTGTTGCTCACCATTGATGATTTTTTTTCCCCAATCGAAGATGTTTTCGTCGGTGGTGAGGTCGGGAACCGCAAAGTTTTCGGGCTCTAATCCGTATAATTTTTTCGCTTCGGTTTTTATCTCGTTTCGTTGCACGCACATATTCAGCACTTGAATGAAGTGGGAGATGTATAGGCGTGCTGTTTTAGCGTCTTCTTGCAGTTTTTTGTTTCTAGTGAATTGATTTTCGCTGCACTGACGGCTTTCTCCTAACGCTCTTTGATAGCGGACGAGCATCGCTTTGGCATTCTCCCATAGTTTGTAGGAGAATGCAAGGCTGTAGAGGTCAATTTCGTAGCCGCTGTTTACCGCCTGTTGAAGAGAACGTAACCTCGCTTGGTTCGTGTTGGGAAGTCTTCTGTATGGCATGGCAAAATTAACTGATTCTGTAAAGCAATTTCTCTGCAAGGTCGTAAAAGGCTTGCTTCTCTGACTCTGGTCTGTTGACTTTTCTCAATGCTTCAATGGCTTGTTGATAATAACACTCCATCTCCTTCTCCGTTAGGGTACGAAGTCCGAGGTTGTCATATATTTTGGTTACAGCGGCTATTTTTTCTTCTCTGTTAAACTCTTCTTTTTGAATCCATGAGAGAAGTTCTTTTTTTTCTTCTCCTTCTGCTTTTTGCAGCGCGTTGATCAAAAGGAATGTTTTTTTATTGCAACTGATGTCTCCGCCAATTTGCTTTCCGAAGCTTTTCTCATCGCCGTACACATCTAATATGTCGTCTTTTAGTTGAAATGCGATTCCTATACCGATGCCAAATTCGTAGAGGTATTGTGCGTCTATCTCACTGGCTCCTCCACAGATAGCGCCGATTTTCAGACTGCCTGCCAAAAGAACCGCCGTTTTCAATCGAATCATCTCAATGTACTCTTTTACGCTTACATCTGTTCGGTTCTCGAAGTCTATGTCGTATTGCTGACCGTCGCATACCTCGGCGGCTGTTTTTGAGAAGAGACTTAGCAGTTGAGGCAAGACCGTAGGATCGCATTGCTCTAATAATTGATAGGCTTTGATGAGCATGGCGTCGCCTGAAAGAATGGCTTCGCTGTCGTTCCATTTGATGTGAACGCAAGGGTGTCCACGACGCACCTCCGCACGGTCCATAATGTCGTCGTGAAGAAGTGTGAAATTATGGAAAACCTCAAGGGCAAGCGCTGGTTTAATCGCTTTATGAATATCTCCTGAAAAGAGTTCGCATGCCATTAGTGTAGTTAGTGGGCGAATCCTCTTCCCTCCTAATGAGAGTACATACTGAATGGGGGCATACAAGTCTTGGGGCTCCATATCCCACTTTAGTTTCTCTATTTCTGTAGTGATAAATGATTGTAATACTTTGGTTTCCATCTGTATGCTATTTGATTTGTTCTTTATTTTTCATTGGAATCTTCATTGTCAAACTTCCCTTTGCTCGTGTCTTCTCTTCGTGTGCGGTTATAACTTCTATAGCTGTCATACTCAATCTCAACGTCGGGTTCTATAAACGCATCTTTATGGTTCAGCAGAAATGTGATATACTTGATTGTGAGTCCACGGCTGAGCCATTGCTGTTCGTAGGCGGTTTTAATAGAAAGTATCTTGTCGTCCGAGAAATCAGAATGGTAGAGGTCGTTGTTTTGAAAGACTACTTCGTAGTGGTTCGTTTTGATCATCTCGTTTGTATAGGTGAAGAGAAAATTACTATCGGTCTTGAGGTGTATGAGACCGTTCTCTTTCACAAATTGCTGATATAGTTCCATAAAGCGGGTCGACGTGAGACGTTTGCGTACTTTCTTCATCTGTGGGTCTGGAAAGGTAATCCACACTTCGGACACCTCGTCTTTGGAGAAAAACTCATTGATGATCTCAATGTTGGTGCGGATAAAGGCTACGTTCTTCATTCCTTTTTGAAAGGATGATTTCGCTCCTGTCCACATTCGCGACCCTTTTATGTCTACTCCGATGAAGTTTTTCTCGGGATACATGTCTGCCAATTCAACTGTGTATTCGCCCTTGCCGCAACCCAACTCCAACACGATTGGGTTGTCATTGCCGAAGAATGTGTTCCATTTGCCTTTCAACGCAAACGGCTCTTGCTTCTCGCACAACGCAGAGAACGTGTACTGAAACACGTGCGGAAACGTGTCCATATCTGCAAATTTGGCTAATTTATTCTTTCCCACAGTCTTTTGTCTTTCTGTTAATTATCTATTGCGAATGATGATGTTATGGTCGTTTACTTCTGCTTGTTCGCACTTGGCTTGATTCTCAATCCAATTTCATGGATGCCTTCAAGCGTGTCGTTTCTCATACCTTGCGCAATGTCGAAATGGTAGTTTCCGATCTTCGGGAACTTGATGTCTGCGAGGAAGAGTACGGGTAACTCATAGAGCGAACCTGTCGACTTCCCAATCCACTTTCCGTAATTGTCTGATAGAACGCACTCTAATGTGTCTCCATACTCAATGTTGTCTGGTGAAACGGAACGAACGAAAATCCAAAAATTCTTGTAGTTGTAGTCTGCCGAGTTGCGAATGTCAATGATGATGTCATACCTTCCTATCGTGTCGGTGGAATTGTAGTCGAACGACACCAAGTCATTCTTATACCATCCTTCCTTGCTGATTGGACTCACCTCGTGGTAGACAGCGTTGTCTCCGCAACTGCTCATCATACCTACGAATAGCATAGTCGCAAAAATGCTTTTGACAATCAGACTCGTATATGAAAATTTATTTCTCATCTTTCTTAATTTACTCATTTGCATTTTGTGCGTTGTCAGACGGCTGTGGAGCGTCGTTAGGTTTTCCAACATCCTCTTTATTCCCGTTCGTCTGGACAGGGTTGTTTCGTCCGTCTCGGTTGCGGTTGCTATTATTGCGGTTGCGGAACTGATTTCGTCTGTCGTCGTTGCGATTTTCGTTCCTGTTTCCTTTGTTTCTGTTTTCGTTACGATTCTCATTACGCTCACCGTTCCTATTGCGACGCTCTCTGTTTCGGTCGTTGTCTCGTTTTGGGTTTTGTTTATCTCCCTGTAGACGAGGCTTTTGTTCTTGATTCTGAGTTGCTTGTACATTCTCTTTTCCAACATCTGTTGTTTGGTCGGTGGATGTTGGACGAGTTTTCTCTTCTGAATTAGATAAATCTTCTACATTAGAAGGATTAGAAGACTCTGCATTTGCTTGATTATCAGCAATCTTGTTTATTTTGTCTGTCGGTTTGCTTTTCTTTTTGTTTTTCTTCTTTTTGTCGAATCGGGTGAGGCTGTCTTGCCCGACGACATTCTCGTAGTCGATCTTTTTCTTCTCTTCTCCGTCTTCCTCTAATAGAGCGTCTACTTTGATACCTTTTTTGTTGAGGGCGATGATTTCTTTTACTCGCTCTACTGGGATGGATATGAGGTTTGACGCCATGTTTTTAGCGGAAGAATATTGCATAAATCCGCTGAACACATCGGTTTTGAAGTGGTAGAATGTCCCATCCACCGTTTCCAACGGAATTTCTCTGTTAGGCAGTTGTTTCTGTGCCTCAACGTATGCATCAATTTCAAAGTTGAGGCAACACTTTAGTTTTGCGCATTGTCCCGCCAATTTCTGTGGATTGAGCGAAATCTCTTGGTATCGTGCAGAGCTGGTTGCTACGGAGCTGAACTTGGTCATCCAGCTGGAACAGCATAATGGACGACCGCAAGGACCGATACCTCCGATTCGACCTGCCTCCTGCCTTGCTCCAATCTGTTTCATCTCAATGCGCACATGAAATGCGTCTGCCAATACTTTGATGAGTTCTCGGAAGTCTACACGTTCGTCTGCTATGTAATAGAAGATGGCTTTGTTTCCATCTCCCTGATATTCCACATCACCGATTTTCATGTTGAGTTTGAGATTCTCAGCTATCTTACGGGCGCGCAACATTGTGTCATGCTCTTTCGCCTTTGCCTCCTCAAATTTCTCCAAGTCGTTCGGACGGGCAATGCGGTAGATGCGTTTAATCTCCGTGCGCGTTTGGTCTACATGATATTTCTTCATCTGTGCCAACACTAACTGACCTGTCATTGAGACAGTCCCAATGTCGTGTCCTGGCGATGATTCTACAGCGACAACGTCTCCTTTCACCAACGTGAGGTTGTTCGTGTTGCGGTAATATCCTTTTCTTGTATTCTTGAATGTCACCTCGACCAAGTCTGTTGCGGCAAGCGATTCTGGTATGTCGCACAACCAGTCGAACGTGTCTAATTTCTGATCTGTCTTTTTGCTGCAACCTTTGCAATTCATTCTGCAGCCTTCATTTATACTCATGTATAATCTTGACTATATGTATGTTAAAAATATATATTAGGGATTTTATCCTCTAATATGGAGAAATATACTGTGGAAGAATCTCAATAACCTATTTCCGAATAAGGACAGCGAATTTGAGAGCCAAGTCGAAGAAGACTATTTTTGCTTGTGCGTTTTGCTCGATATGCCTTTCGGCGAGTGAAACTTCTCGCATAAAGCCTTCTATATTCCTCTCGTTGATAAAAGGGGAGAATTTTGTGGAAAAATTCGCCTCTTCGTTCGATTGATAGTTCAGCTGCTTTTCTTGTAGGTTATAGATGAAATTCTCTCGTATGGTCTTTTGTGTATATTTGAGGAAGTTAATCTGTTGTTTTCTGCCAGCTGCATGCACCTCTTCTGCCCAACGTTGCATCTCTTTCACTTTTCTTGCAAAGCAGAGTCGCATAACAAGGACAAACCAATTGAAATTTTCATTTTCATCTTCGGAATGCTCGTAGAGTTCCCTCGCCTTTGTCAGACTGCCGTTGGAAATGTGCGCCAAATGCGCCAATTCTTCAGCGTCTAAAGTGTGGTCGTCTCCTAAGGCTTTGGCAATGTCTGCCTCGGTCAACGGAGGCACGAAGAAGCGTTGTGTCCTGGAAGTGATGGTTGGCAACAACTTTTCGGCTTCATTGCTCACCAGGATAAAAAGCGTCTTTTGTGGTGGCTCTTCAATGATTTTTAGCAGTTTGTTGGCACAAACATCATTCATCATTCGCTCGGGAAGCCAGATAATCATCACCTTGTATTCCGATTCGTACGATTTTGAAGCGAGTTTCTGAATGATTTTATCACTCTCGTTGGCGTATATCTGACTTTGCTTGTTGTCTTTGCTCATCACTCGCTCCCAATCGGTGAGGGTGAAATAGGGCGATTTTAACACTCGCTCTCTCCATTCTGGCAAGAAATTGTCGCATGTAACGGTGTCTTTCATTCGAGAAATTGGAAACGCAAAATGCAAGTCGGGGTGAATCAATTTCTGCATCTGTTGGCACGAAGGACAAACTCCGCAGGAGTCATGCTCATCTCGATTTGGACAGTTGACATATTGGGCAAGCGCCAATGCAAGTGCCAATTTGCCAGATCCCTGTGGACCTTGCAATAACAACGCATGCGGTAACCTGTTGTCAATCACCGACTTGATGAACGATGTCTTGAGCCTTTCTTGTCCGTATACGTCTTTGAATTGCATTTTTCCCTCTTGATAAGATATCCAAAATATACCTTACAAATTTACGATAAAAATGCGACAATTTATTGCGGTTTTTTAAAAAATGAGAATGGAAGATTTCGTTTACAGAGAATCGTCTATTCGCAATGCAATGATGATGGGTTCTCTTATTTTTCTTTATTGCATCATCCAATGTTTTAATTCCTCCACACTTTTCCCTCTCTGTTGGGCGTATTCGATTATCTGGTCTTCTCCCACTTCACCAACATTAAAATAAAAAGCTTTGGGGTGCGAGATGTGTAGAGCGCAAATAGATGCGTTAGGCTTCATAGCTCCATTTTCTGTTAATGTGATACCTATATCACTGAGATTTATCAGTTTATTTGCTTCAAATAGCATAGAAAGGTCGGGGATGGATGGATAACCAAAGGCGGGACGAATGCCTTCTGCATGGGAGACTTCTCTGTAACCCCAGTATTCGTTGCGTATCTTCTCGTGTAACCACTCTGCGGTGGCTTCTGCCAAACGGTCTGCTATGCTTTTTACTAAAATCGAACGGTAGTCGTCGCCTTTTTCTTTCTCTTCCTCAGACCATTCGTCTCCTCCATGGATGGTAACCGCAAATATTCCGATATAGTCTTTCCTGGGTGATATGAAGTCAGCTATGGACAGACAAAAATCACCTCTTTCGCTGGGATGTTGCTGTCTCAACATGGGTAGGTAGAGTCTCTCTTTCTCATCTTCAAGTATTGAAATTCCTTCTCCTTTGCTTCTTGCTTCTGCAAAGTAAACGATTGCTTGTGGCTGAAAACGCTTCATCTCCATACCGTCGCGAAGCACGTCTTGCGCGTCTCTAAAGAGTTGATACGCTTCTTTAGCTTTCCCTTTGTCTTCTGGACGGAATTTGTTGAGCCATTGTGTTTTGCAAGCTTCACAATCGCACAATGTCTCCAACCCGTCATAGTGTCCGCTCACTTTCCACGCAAGAAAGAAAAACTTCCATTCTATTCGCATAATGATAGAAGGGAGGTCAATATCTGTGATTATTCTTCGACCTAAGAAAGATGGACGGATAGGTTGATACATCTGTTTTTAGACTATTTTTCAATCGCTGACTTTTTGTTGTTCTCGTCTGTTAGTCAATTCTGTGGTGATTTCCGTCATTTTCTGTTGGTTGAGTGGGTAGAGTAGCATTAGAACGGCACCGACAAATGCTATGATGGCGGGAATCCAACTCATTAACTCAATGATGCCTGGTACGGCTGCTTCAATAGAGGCAGAGTCTTGTCCGTTGTACCCATAAAGACCTAAAACGAGTCCGATGATTGCTCCCGCAATTCCTCCTCCAAACTTGGTGGCAAAAGAGCCTGCCGAGTAAACTAAGCCTGTCGCACGACGTCCATTCGCAAACTCCGAATAGTCGGCAGCGTCTCCCAACATAGCGAAAAATAGGGTAGGCATGATGGCGGCTGCGCATTCGCTAAGCGATCCAATGATGAAGATTGCCGTCTTGTCTTGTGGACCGCAGAACATCAGCATTGAATTGATAATACCACTCACCACTAAGGCACCGATGAAAACGTTTTTCTTGCCAAAACGGCGAGAGAGTGGAGTTGTGGCCGCCGCTCCGATGATGGAGGCAATCATTAGGGCGGTCATGTATCCTCCTGCCAGAAGTTGATTATGGATATAGTGTGTGAAATAAATCACCGTAATGCCTTGTTTTATGTTGTTGTAGATGTTGAAAGCCAATCCTACAACGAGCAATACTATCCACGGACGGTTTCTTATCAAATCTTTTAGGTCGTTCCAAATATTCTCTTTTTGTCCTTTGGGAGGAGAAACACGTTCTCTCGTAAAATGAAAGGTAATGAACATACAGAGAACCAAGAGGATGGAAAGAGTATAGATTGCCTTGCTGTAACCTTGACTTTGATCTATCAATGTGATTTTGTCAGTCGTTAGATTCTCTTCTCCCTCCACCATAAAATTATATGTCTCTCCTGCTTGGACGGAAAAACTCTTGCCGAATGTTGGAGTGTCTGTATCATCTCCTATCATCAGAAAAGTGGCAATACCATCTTCTGTCTTTATGTTTACATTCTTCACATCTTGTTGCGCAGAGATGGAAACTTGATATTTGTCATTATCAACCTTGAGTAGATTGATTCCTGGATTAATATTTCCGAAGTATGTTACTAAGAAGAGAAGAGTGCCTTGAACGAGCATGCCGCCCGCAAATGCTCCTACCATACGAAAAGATCCTATGCTGGTTCTCTCTTTGTCGTCTCCTGTCATTACTGCCATTAGCGCGCCGTAAGGAATATTGTTGGCAGTATAGATAAGAGTGAAGAGAATGTATGTGGTATAGGCGTAGGCGATCTTCCATGGAATAGACCAGCTTTCAGGACATGTGAACAACAACGAAAGAATGATTCCTAAAGGAAGTGCAGACCATAGAATCCATGGACGAAACTTGCCATATTTTGATTGTGTACGGTCGCCTACGACTCCCATCAGGACATCCGACACACCATCGCTCGTTCTTGCTACGAGCATCAACGTACCCACGGTGGCAGGTGTCAATCCAAACACGTCCGTGTAGAAGATGATGAGAAAGGTGGAAACTCCACGCCACGCAATGTTGGCAGAGGCGTCGCCCAATGCGTAGGCTATCTTTTCTTTGAGGGAGAGTTTTTGCTCCATGATGTAATAATGAATATAATATGTGGTTTGCAAAAATAACAACGTATGATGTAACCTCAAAGGCTCATTGAGATTACATCACACATTTATTGCTATATTAAATCTTATTCGCTCTTTTTTATTGGCCAGTAATATGAATATTCCTGTGAGGTGGTTTCTGACTGCTTACTAAAGGTGCTCGAACCATTGATTTTAATATAGGGTATGGTTTTTATTCCATGCGTACCTCCAATTCCAAGTTGTCCAGAATCTGTTATTTTAGCATAGTATTGATAGTAGGAGTGATACTCGTATTCGGCCATACTGCCTTTTGATGTACTGTATTCATAGATACAGTCTGAAGTGAAATACATTACTTGTGGACCTTTCAACAAGACGTATTTTTCTTTGTCTCCCTTCTTATAGATTGCAAAATATTTTGTGCTTTCACCAAAACCTATACTACCATAAGCTTTACAAAAAGTATTACTAACAACTTCTGAAAAATCAGCAAAGCTCGGAGTGCATGTGTTAGGGTATTTGTTTTTGTATTCTTTTGTCACAGGGTCATCATTAGCACATTTGAATGAATATGTCTCTCCAGATTCTAATTTAACATATCCTATTTGATAACAAGGTTTGTATAAGTGTAATGCATTAGCACCCCAAAGAGCACCACTTGGAAGTCCAAAGTCTACGAAACTGTCATCGTAAACTTTGATTATGAGGGTGCCAGTCGTGTAAGTCCCACATGATAGGGTGATTTTACATTCTCCAACATTTCGACCTGTTATGGTAATTGTATTGGTCGCCTTGTTAAGCGTGTAGTCTACGACACCATAGGCAGAACCGTATGTTTTCAATTCATCGGTCGTTGGGATGCTCTCAAAGCTTAACGAAAGATTAGAAACGTCAGCCTTGGTTGGGGTTACGGTGTATGTGATTTTTTCTGTTTCTCCTCTTCTTATGCTTAATGTACCGATAATTCCGCTTGTTGAACTGTTTTCAATTTTCTCATTTGATAGCGTGATAGATTTCAATGAATTGTCGACGACGACTTCAAAGGTGGCAGTGAGGGCTTGTAATTTTCCTCGGTTGAGAGTCGCTGTGATTGTCGCTGTTCCATCGGCAAGTCCAACGACGTTACAATAAAGTGTTCCTTTTGCATTCGTTGATATTGTGCTGATTTTGGCTACAGAAGGATTGGAAGAAGAAAAAATCACATTGGATAAGTCAAGTCCATATTGATCTGTTAGATTGGAGGGGGAAAAGAATATGCTAATAGTATCTTCTTTGGCGAGCGTGGCATTGTGTATTTCTTTGTTGTATTCATTTAACACCCAAAGAGAGATTGCGGAAGGATATGTTTGCTTGACGGTTACTGTGCATGTTTTTGTTATTCCACCTAATGTGATCGTTATTGTAGCGGTTCCTTCTTCCTGGCTGTTTATGGTAAAAACGATGCTGCCGTCTTTCTTTTCTCCCTTCGTGATTGTGGCGACGTTTGTGTCCGACGATTTGATGATTGCTTCATCCCACAATGAATTGATGGTGTAGTCTGACTCCGCAATGTCTAAGGTGGCAATGAGAGTCGCGGTTTTGTTCGGAAACATATTCATAGTCTCTTTGTCTAAATTGAATGCATTAATGGCTTTCTTATAGACTTCCACCATACACTTTTTCTCAACTTTTTCACCATCAACATTTTTAAATGAGGCAACAACGCATGATGTCCCCGCATTCACTCCAGTAACCTGAAAAGAGCAGTCTTCCTCTTTCTGTGTGATTTTTGCTATTTTTGCATTTTCTGATACTAAATCTACGGAGCAGAATGAAGCCCCTTCTGGATTCAAACCAATAGGCAGGGAGTCCGTTTGGTTGTAGCGAATTTTAAATGTGTCTGGAAGATAGATGCTTTTTATTTGTACTTTGATGACTTCTATCTGTACTTCTATCGTCTTGCCTAAAACTGTCGCCGAAATAGTGGTCGTTCCTTCTCTTAATGCGTAAACTCTACCTTTGCTATCTACTGAAGCGATGTTCTTGTTTGAGCTGTTCCAGTAGATGGTGGCTGTGTCTAACGACTCGGGTAATATTTGCACATAAAATTTTTTGGACTCTCCCTCTTCCATTCTGTTGTTCTCGGGAAGGTCTTCCGAAAGAAACTCAACGCTTTCTAACTCTATTGTGTCGTCTCCCTTCTCTTTCTTACAACCAACCCATGTAAGTATCGCACAGAAAAATACAGTTGCCAATCCTACGATTAATCTTGAAAAATTGCTATTGCTTCTCATATCTGTGAATAAATGATTTGTACTTAAATTGCTCTGTTCCTCATTGTAAACATTTGCAAATGTAGTGATTAATTTTTGATTGAGAAATTTACAATGCTGAAAATTGGCTGATTCTCTATGAGTTGGAAAAACGGACGAAATATGTATTTTATGGTTGGAAAAACGGACAATTTGTGGTTAAAATAGGTTGGAAAAACGGACAAAATATATACATTTGTGGTTGGAAAAATGGATGTTGATATGATTAAACGAAAGATAATCAGTAAATTAGAGAATTTTTATAAGTCAACGGAAAAAGCAGTGCTCATCACTGGAGCAAGACAGGTTGGAAAAACGTATGCAATCCGCCAGTTCGGAAAAATGAATTTCTCGTGTTTTGTTGAATTTAACTTTTTGGAAAATCTTGAGGCAAGACGTATCTTCTCGGAAACGAGAAACGTGGAAAATTTTTTACTGCGTATTTCTGCACTCTCTACTGTGAATCTGCGAAAACATGATACTTTGATCTTCTTTGATGAGGTGCAAGAATGTCCTGAACTCGTTACGATGTTAAAATTTTTAGTTGAAGAGGGTAGTTACAGGTATATTTTGAGTGGTTCACTTTTAGGAGTAGAACTGAAAGACATTCGCTCTATCCCTGTTGGATTTCTATCAATAGAAGAAATGTTTCCGCTTGATTTTGAAGAGTTCGCAAAAGCAGTGAATTTGTCGGACGAGGTTTGGAACTATCTAAAAAAATCCTACAATGAAAGGACAAAGGTTGACGATGTGATTCATCGTCGTATTCTTCAGCTTTTCCGTATGTATCTTTCAGTTGGTGGTATGCCTGCTGTTGTTGATGAATATGAAAATGTAGTGGCTCAAGAGTTGCGTGCACATGGATTCAAACTCTTTTATTTCAACAGCAAAAGACAGGGCGAATTGAATTTTGTCGTGGAGTATAATAATCAGGTCCTTCCAATTGAGGTGAAGTCGGGAAAAGATTACAAGCGCCATTCCGCACTCTCTAATGTTCTATGTTCTTCCCAATACAATATTTCTCATGCCATTGTCTTCTCTAACGGAAACCTTGAACGTGTCGGTGCGGTTGATTATCTCCCTGTATATATGGTGTCTTTCCTCCAAATTGAAGAAACTCCCGATGTGCAAGTGAAAAACAACTTTTCTGATATTCTTTTGCCATCGGTGTAACTTGTTCTCGTATATCGTTAACGCTTTTTGTGATTTCTAACGTAATCTTTCCTTACCATTTTTATGTTCTCTCGCATAATTGTTGTATTTTTGCAAGAAATTTATGTCGTTTGACTATCTATTTGTATAAAAACGATTTTTTGCATAAAAACAATATTTGAAGATGGCGTATAAGTTTATTTCAGCCGAGGAAGCGGCTTCGTACATCAAAAATGGTGATGTCATTGGTATCGGAGGTTTCTCTTCTGTGGGTACGGTGAAAGCTGTCCCTGAAGCAATCGCTAAGAAAGCGGAAGATGAGCATGCTAAGGGTAACGAGTTCAAGATTGGTCTCATCACTGGTGGCTCGACAGGTGATCAGATTGATGGTGCGCTCTCTCGTGCCAAGGCAGTTCAATTCCGTACTCCTTTCCAGTCATCTAAGTCCATGCGCGATGCCATCAACAAATGCGAAGTGCATTATTTTGATATGCACCTTTCTCATGTGGCTCAGGACCTTCGCTATGGTTTCTTAGGCGGAATTGACTACGCTATGATTGAGGCGGCCGACATCACCGAAGACGGTGAAATAGTTCTTACGACCTCTGTCGGTATCACTCCTACGCTTTGTGAAAAGGCTAAACATATCATTATCGAGTTGAATGCCCATCATCCTGCTAAGATACATGGTATGCACGACCTCTATGAGCCTATCAACCCTCCTTATCGTAAGGCAATCCCTGTTTATAAACCCAACGACAGAATTGGTACGGCTACTTTAAAGATTGATAAGAGCAAGGTGTTGGGTGTCGTTCAAACAAATATGCCTGATGGTATCGCTCCGTTCACTCCTGTTGATGCGGTTACTGCTAAAATCGGGGAGAACGTTGCCAATTTCCTTTTGAGTGAACTTCACAAGGGTCTCATTCCTAAAGAGTTTCTTCCATTGCAGTCTGGTGTCGGGAACATTGCCAACGCAGTGTTGGGTTCTCTTGGAAAATGTCAAGACATTCCTGCTTTCACGATGTATACGGAGGTGATTCAAAACTCTGTTATTGAGTTGATGAAGAACGGACGTATCCCTTTTGCTAGCGGTAGTTCATTGACTCTGTCTGACGATGTCTTAATGGATGTTTATAATAATTATGATTTCTTCAGAGATAAATTAATGCTTCGTCCGCAGGAGATTACCAACCATCCAGAGGTTGTCCGTCGTTTGGGTGTCATCGCCATCAACACGGCTTTGGAGGTTGATATTTTCGGAAACGTCAATAGTACGAATGTAGCAGGAAAGAAGATGATGAATGGTTTGGGAGGTTCTGCCGATTTCGCACGAAATGCTTATTTGTCTATCTTCACTTGTCCGTCTGTTGCGAAGAAAGGTGTCATTTCTGCTATTGTGCCAATGGTAAGCCATTTGGATAGCTCGGAACACTCAGTGAAGGTGATTGTAACGGAGCAGGGTGTGGCGGATTTGCGTGCTAAGTCGCCTATTCAACGTGCGCAGACCATCATTGAGAATTGCGTACACCCTGATTACAAAGAGTTGCTTTGGGACTACTTGAAGATGGCCGCAGGCACTTGTCACACTCCAATGACCTTGATGCAAGCGTTCAAGATGCATATAGCCCTTGAGGAGACGGGCGATATGCGCAACACTAAGTGGAATTAATTATACTTATTATATATATGCGGAAGCCGTTTCACGAGAGAAACGGCTTTTCTTCGTTTTATTCATCAAAAAAACTTTGCTTTTCCCAATCCTTTGGAAAACCCATCGCAAAAGGGTCAATCATTGGGTAGCGTACGAGCAATAGCTTGAAATCATTCACAATCGGGTGTTTCGGGACAATCGTTTCTCCTCTTCTACTTCAAATAGCTTAAGGTAGTTTGAAAATCGAAAATAACCGACATTTTCAAGAAATTTTACTGCTTCCCCAATGTCTTCAATAATCAAATTTTTATTTTGAAGCATTAACAGAATCTCTCTTGTCTCCAAAGCAGGATTTAAATATTCCATACGCAAACAAAAATAAAAGTTCCGCCTTGGTACGCTGTTCCTCGGGAAGCGTGGCGGAATATATTAGTGCAAATATGCAACATATTCTAACGTGGCAAAATCTTGTTCCCTCTTTTTCATCCTCTTACTTGTTAATGTTTCTAAAAAAATAGTTAACTTTGCCCCTTGATTGGGCTTAATTCAAATTAATTTTCTATGTTGAAAAATACAATTTTAGACTTGTTTGGCAAAATCATAGATTTCTCTAAAATATTGATTGGGTGCGCTTTGATTGTTGCACCATTTGGAGCTTGGGCTCAGGCGGAACTGCCGTTGAATGTGACGGAATCAACGTTTAATGATGAAAGTATCATTACGACTGCATACGAACAGAATGATGATACAGATAAACCTTATTGGAATAGTGATCAGGGTGGAATCCAGGTTGGGGATGCTAACATCCTTAGTAATCATGGAGGTTGGAATTGGGGCGAGAAGTTTGTGTATATATACTTCAAAAATGTTCCAGACTCTTTGTACTTTGTGGGTTCAAGCCAATCCGAGTCTACTGGTCCTAAAATTAAATTGTTGAAGTATAAACCTCAGGTGTGGAGAGTCGCCCAGAGTCCTAATGGTAGTTCGTGGACGGTAACTACTTTAGATAGTACCTGTTCTACACAGTGTGACGATCACTATTTTAATGTGAAATTGGAAAATACGACTCGTGTTGTTCGACTTTCATATGTGGGAAATTTGCGCGCTTGGTTCAAGAATATACGTATTACTGCAAAATACTATGATTTGCAGGCAATTTTGGATGGCGTGGAAATTAAAAATGAAAAAGTAAGACCATACGATCCGATTAGTGTTGAGGTAGAGAAGAAAGATTGTTATACGGTGGTATGGAATCAAGAGATTCCTGAGACAATGCCAGAAAGTAATTTGTTGCTTGTTGGTAATAATACTATTAACAAAGAAACCATCAACCTAAAAGTTACCAATTCCGATTTAGGTGTTACACTTGAGGATTATTCTAAAACTTTTGATTGTGGTTCTAATATTGAGGTCGATGGCCCTTCTCAGAAAGGTTACACTTTTCAGGGTTGGTCGCCTGAATTGCCGGAGGTGGCTTCGGATGCTATCAATGGGAATACCTATACGGCTCAATGGTTGCACAATGAATATAGATTCGTGGTCTACACGACAGATGTGGATTCGACTGTGGAGGTGAAGCATTATGGAGATGAGATCTTGCTTGCAGCCCCTGCTCGAACAGGCTATGTCTTTAAAGGATGGGATGTGAGCGTGCCTGCGACAATGCCTTTGGGCGATGTTACGATTCACGCAAAGTGGAGTTTGGATCAATATGAATTGATTCTCAATAAGGGATTGGATTTCAACCCCAAGGCGGATACTATCACTTACGACTATACGGAGAAGGTCTCTGTGAAGGATCTTTCACATGAGGGTTATGACTTCAAAGGATGGGATCCTGCCTTGCCAGAGACAATGCCTGCCAACGATGTTGAGGCCACGGCTCAATGGCAAATCCAAGAATACCGCTATGTGATTTACACTACCGACGATGATTCGACTGTTGAAATAAAAGAATATAATGAGAAATTGGAGGAATTGGAGGACCCCGCTCGTCGTGAGGGCTACACCTTCAAGGGTTGGGATGTAGAACAACCAACTAACATGCCTGCTAAGGATTTGATTATCAAAGCGATTTGGGAACTGAACACTCGCACGATCACCCTGAAGGTGGACGATGAAGAGTATCTCTCTCAATCATTCAAATATGGTGCGGATGTTAAACTGAAAGGATACACGGATCCAAAGAAGGATGGTTACACTTTCGTGGGCTGGAACGATGAGATTCCGACGACCATGCCTGATAAAGACATCGTTTTGGATGCGCAATTTGAAATCAATGAATATCGTGTGGTTTGGGTGAACGATCCAGATGACATGACGCTCAACGATACCATATACTATAATTATGGTGCGAAAGTGGGTAGGATGAGCGACCCTGAAAAGACAGGCTACACCTTTAAAGGATGGAGCGAGGAAGTGCCAGAAACGATGCCTGCCAAGAACATCACCTTTATTTCTCAGTGGAATGTTAACTCTTATAGTCTCATCTTTAAAGTAGATGGTTCTGTTTTTGTAAAGCAGTCATACGACTATAATGCGGTAATCGACTATTCTTCCGTCTCAAATCCAAAGAAGACAGGTTTCTTCTTCTTAGGTTGGGGTGATGGTCTTCCAACGGTTATGCCTGATCATGATGTGGAACTGACTGCGAACTGGTCGGCTAACGCCTACGCATTTATCGTGGTTTATGATGAAGCCGACCCTTCACTGAACGATACCACCTATTATGAGTATCAAACCGAACTTCCAACTTTGAAGACACCTGAAAAGACAGGTTATTCGTTCAGAGGATGGGATGTGAAAGTGCCAGAGACGATGCCAGACAATGACTTGGTTATCACTGCACAATGGACTATCAATGATTATGTCTTGACGACGTTGGTCAACTGTAAACCTACGGAATACAGATATACCTACGGCGATGCAGTTTCTATTGCCGATCCTTTTGAAGTAGGATATCAATTTAAAGGATGGCGACAAGAAGTGCCAACCACAATGCCTGGTCGGAACGTGTTGATTGTTGCTAATATGGAGTTACTCAAATACAACTTTATCACTGTTGTTGATGAGGTTCGCGACACAACAGTTTACGATTATACCGCAGTGATTGAAACACCTGCTTCTCCAGAGAAAGAAGGATTCACATTCGCAGGTTGGAGTGGAGAGATTCCTGAAACAATGCCTGCCGAAGACGTTACGATTTCTGCAAAGTGGACTCGTAATTCATACAATATCTATTTCGTGAATGATGGCGATACCATTGAACAGCGTGTTTATCCATACGAGGATGAAATATCTGTTCCTGTAGAACCTTCAAAAACAGGATTTACTTTTGCAGGTTGGTATGATGCGAATGGAGATGAAGTGCCTGCGACCATGCCTGCGGAAGACTTAACTTTCGAGGCAACTTGGGATATTAACACCTACTACTTCGTAACCATTGTTGATGATGATACTACGGATAGGAAATATAGCTTTGGAGCGGAAATAGCAGTGCCTGAAAGTCCATCAAAAACAGGTTATACATTCTATAAATGGGATAAGACAATTCCAAAGATGATGCCTGCTTATAACGACACCATTGTCGCCTTGTGGAAAATCAACTCCTATACGGTCAATTGGGTGGTTGACGACGACACAACTTCTGTGTCCTACGAATATGGCGCATCCATTGAAAAAATTAAGGACCCAGAGAAAGAGGGCTACTCGTTTGAAGGTTGGAACAAGACTGTCGCTTCAACGATGCCAGCAGGCGATTTGACCTATGTCGCAGAGTTCTCAATCAACACATATAGAGTCTATGTAACTGTTGAGGGTAAAACGGACTCTACGAAATATACGTTTGGCGAGTCGGTAGAAGTGCCTGATGATCCTGTAAAAGAGGGCTTCATATTCAATGGTTGGAGCGAAGATTTCCCTATGACGATGCCAGCTCATGATGTCAGAATTGAAGCTTCTTTTGCTCGTGAGACGTACGAGATTATCGCAATTGCCGAGAGTGATACATTCTACTACGAATTTGCGTACGAGGAGAAAATCAAAAACATAATTGCTCCATCTGTAACAGGAAAGATTTTTGACCATTGGGAACCAGATATTCCAGAGACAATGCCTGCCTACGGATTCTATCTCCGTGCAATCTACAAATCACAAGATGTTGTGTTGGTTGAAAAGGTGGATGATGAAACCAATATTCATTACTACAAATACGGAGAAGAGATAGTTTTGCCGACAGACCCTGAGAAGGAAGGCTATACGTTTACAGGATGGATGCCTGAGTATCCGACGATCATGCCAGACACAAACGTGATTGTTGAGGCTCAATTTGAAATCAACTCATACAACTTCACAGTCATTGTAGATGATGATACGACGACAACGGTATATGAATATGGCGCAGATGTTATCGCTCCTGAAAATCCAGTGAAGGTGGGTCATGACTTTGAAAAATGGAATGTGGAGATTCCAAAGACTATGCCTGCAAAAGATGTAACGATAAAGGCAGTGTTCTCTTGCAATGCTTTCGATTTCACTGTGAATGCCAATGATGACAAAACGGTTACCTCATACAGATATGGTGAAGAAGTGGTTGCTCCAGAAGATCCAACTCGTGAGGGCTATACATTCACAGGTTGGGATGCTGAAATCCCTGTGACGATGCCAGATAGCAACGTAACCATCAATGCTTTGTGGACTATCAACCGATATGCTGTAATCTATATTGACAGAAATGATACCGTCGCTGTTGATACGTTTGATTATAATGCGAAAATTGAGACTGTTTCAGTGGGCGACCGAGAGGGCTATACTTTCAGTGGATGGGGAAGTGTTCCATCAACTATGCCTGCTAAAGATTTAACACTTAATGCAGTATGGACGGTGGAGACATATGATTTCATCTATGCAACCACCAAGAAAACGGTTATGGTCAGTTATTCGTATGGCGACTCTATCAAGATGCCACCGACTCCGAGTCGAAAAGGTTATACTTTTGATGGTTGGAGTGCGGAAATTCCTGCGACCATGCCTGCCCATGACGTGAAGGTGAATGCAGTATGGGTAGCAAACACTTATACTGTAACGATGAATGTTGACGGTGTGACAAAATCTCAGACTTTTGTGTATGGTGATTCCATTGTCTTGGATAAACAGTCGAAGTATGGATATGTGTTCAAAGGTTGGGAAGAGTATTTACCAGAGACGATGCCTGCACACGACTTGACACTCACGGCAAAGTTCAAAGCCAAAGGGAATCTGATAGTTTACTCGGACAATGGTAAAGTTTATGTGACGGGAATCCCAGAGAGTGCGGATGTCCTTGTGGTGGATGTCTTGGGGCGAGTCATTTATAGAGGAAAAGAGAGAGAGTTCAACTTTAACGTGGGGGATGTTTTCATAGTGAAGAGCGTAGGACAAGAGAAGAAAATATTAGTTAAGTAAAAATTAACATAGCATAGAAGAAAGCGAGAAGTCATAAAAATTTCTCGCTTTCTTGTTTGTGGAATATTGTTTAGCCCCAATGAATGTTAAGCATTTTTAGCGAAAAAATGGCTTGTATTTACTTTTTTTAAGTTACATTTGCGCTAAACTTTGTTCATTGGCGATAGAGTTTACGTGTAGAATATTAATTCACATAAATAATAGTCAAAAAGAAAAATGAGAAGATTTTTGTTGTCTTTAGCAGCGCTCTTCACTTGTTACACTTTGATGGCGGAAAGAACCATCAAGGGTAAAGTCTCCGATTCGGGAGGCGCATTGCCAAGTGCGAGCGTGATGATCCAAGGAACGACGAAAGGTGTTCCTACGGATTTTGACGGAAATTATTCGATTTCTGTTGAGAATGGAGACGTGTTAGAGATCTCTTACATGGGATACTCCACGAAAACCATTAAGGTCACAGCGAAAACTCCAAGTGTTTTAAACATCACAATGGAGGAAGATGCTCAGATGTTGGAAGACGTCGTCGTTGAAGTCGGTTACGGAAAAATGCGTAAGTCAGACTTGACAGGATCTCTTTCATCAGTTAACGAGGATGCTTTGAAATCTACAAGTTCTGTTTCTGTAGACCAAGCATTGCAAGGACGTGTGTCTGGTGTGCAGGTGTCTGCTTCATCAGGTCAGCCTGGAGCCGAGTCTTCTGTGCGTATCCGTGGTACATCTACTTTGACTGGTAACTCTTCTCCTCTTTATGTTGTAGATGGTATGCCTATCGGTGGTGGTAAGCAAAGTACGGGTTCTAACCCCTTGGCTGCTATCAACCCTGCAGACATCGTATCTATGGAAGTCTTGAAGGATGCGTCTGCAACAGCTATTTATGGTTCTCGTGCGGCAAACGGTGTCATCATGATTACCACTAAGAAGGGTAGCGATGCTCAATCAAAGGTTTCTTACTCTGGATCATTCTCAGTTTCTTCTGTTGGAAAGAGCGACAGATTGGATTTGATGGATTTGCAAGAGTATGCAAGCTTCTACACAGATCCTACTGTTATGTCTGCGTTTAAAGTGGCTTCAGCCGATGCTGAGTTAAAGGCAGCAGCTTTGGTAGGTGGTAAGGGTACCGATTGGCAAGATGAAATCTATCGTTCTGCTATCAGCCACAGCCACCAGGTTTCTGTTACAGGTGGTAACAAAGAAACACAGTTCGCTTTCTCTTTGGGTTATATGAATCAGAATGGTGTTATCATCAACACTGACTTCCAACGTTTCAACGGTCGTTTCAACTTGGAGAACCAAACTAAGAAATGGTTGCGTACAGGTATCAACTTGGCTTATACTCATATCACTCAAACTAAGCAAAAAGGTTTTGAGTTGTCTGATGATAACTCTTTGAATGGTATCGGTGTGGGTGGTGCAACTGATGAGGCTATCTTCGTTCAGTCTTTGATTTCAAAACCTTCTACTGCTCCAACTGATTTTGACGGAAATTACACAGAGTTAGGTTCAGAGTCTTCTGAAATTAAAACTAACCCTGTTCGTGATGCTAACTACTCTCCAATCTACGTTACTAAGAACAATGTTTTGGGTAATGTGTTCGCTAACATTGATTTCACTAAAGACCTCTCTTGGCGTAATGAATTCGGTGTTGACTATACCAACGCTGAGGAGCAGCAATTCGTTCCTTCACAGGCAAATGCAGGTAATACTCAAGAGTTCATCGAGCGTCAAAATATGTACTGGCGTTTTTCTTCTACTTTGAACTACGGTACAAACTTTGGCGTGTCTAAGAAACACCGTTTCGGTGCGATGTTGGGTTACGAGGCTTGGCAGGCAACTTGGAGCGGTTACGATATGACAAAGGCTAACTACTTGGATGATAACTTGTTCGTAGACAAGAAATACCAAAACACTAACCTTGGTGAGGTTCAAAATATCACTGGTTACAAAGGTGCTCAGGCTATGATGTCTGCTTTCGCTCGTTTGAACTACAACTATGATGAAAGATACTTGATTACTGCGACTGGTCGTTTCGATGGTTCGTCAACTTTGGCTAAGGAAAATCGTTGGGGCTTCTTCCCTTCATTCGCTTTGGCTTGGCGTGCAGACCAAGAGTCATTCATTAAAGACAACGACAATGTTCGTAAGGTGATTTCTTCTTTGAAGGTTCGTGCAGGTTACGGACAAACTGGTAACGCTGGTTCTAACATGGGTTATTTGCCATACTACAAGCAGGTTCGTGGTTTGAACGGTAACGGTATCACTTACGGTACTTGGTTGAACAATGATTTGATTTGGGAGACAAACTGGCAGGTGAACGGTGGTGTTGATATCAGTTTCATGCGTCGTGATCGTATCTCATTGACATTTGATGCATTCTACAAACAAAACAACGATTTGATTGTTAAGGCTGAGCCTGGTGCTACTTTGGCTTCTACTTCTGACACTTACTTGTACACAGGTATTCCTGATATCAACGCAGGTTCAATGAAGAACGCTGGATTCGATATTACGTTGACAACTATCAATATCGACAAGCAGTTGGGCGACCACAACTTCACTTGGACAACAGACGTAAACTTCTCATTGGTACGTAACGAGGTTTTGAAATTGCAATCTGATTCAACTTCTTTGAATGGTAACCAATACTTCAAGGCTGCAACAAGAACTTACTGTAAGTCTATGGTAGGTCATGCTCCAGGTTTATTCTATGGTTACAAGACAGACGGAATCATTCAAAACACTCAACAGTTGAATGCAGTAAAGCGTTTTGATGGTACTGAAGTGGGTGATATTAACTACGTTGATATCAACTCAGATGGTAAGATTGACGAAAGCGATAAGACATTTATTGGAGATCCTAACCCAGACTTCACATTCGGTATGAACAATACTTTGTCTTGGGGCCCTTGGTCATTCAACATCTTCATCGCCGGTTCTTACGGAAACGATGTTTACAACTTGCTTCGTTCTAAGTTGGAAGGTATGGACCGTTCTAACATCAACCAATTGGCTACAGTGTTAGACTATGCGAAAGTTGCTACAGATGCTGACGGTAACAAGTATGTTGTTAACTCAAATACCAACATGCCTCGTCCAAACTCAACTGCCAATGGTAGTGATGACGCCAATACAGTGTCAGACCGTTACGTTGAGGATGCTTCATTCTTGAGAATTCAGTCAGTAGGACTTTCTTACACATTGCCTAAGCGTTGTACTGAGAAGATGCATATGAGCAACTTCAAGTTGTCTTTCAACGTACAAAACGTTGCAACTTTCACAAATTACTCTGGAATGAATCCTGAGGTCTCTAATAGCAGCGCAATTCTCCAAGGTGTTGACGCCGGTGGTTATCCATTGCCACGTCAGTTTGTCGTTGGTTTGAATTTCGACTTCTAATTTTGTGTAACAATTTTCAGGTTAAATCAGTATGAATTTCGGAAATTTAAAATACAAATCTTTGCTTTTAGGTGTCGGGGCTTCTATGCTCATGGCCACCTCTTGTAAGGATTTCTTGGATGTCGATATTTACGACAACTATTCTCCGTCTACATTGTCGTCTAAGTCTGCTTACCAGAGTCTTACGACGACTCTCTACGGAGGTTACAAATGGTTCCAGTATGAAAGTAAGTTCTCTTGGTGTGTGAACGAGGGTATTCCTGGTGTTTTGTTCAACATCAACGACCAAGAGGGTGCGCTTTTCAAACTCTCTATCGGTGAGGATAACCCTATCTTGAAGGAAGGTTACACTTCTTTGTATAGTGGTGTTATCGCACATGCGAATGCTGTCATTAAGACTGTCGAGTCTGCTTCTGTTCCAAGTGATATGACAAGAGCAGAGATGGATGCAGTTTTGGGTGAGGCAAAACTTTTCAGAGGTTACGCTCACTTCTTGGCAACAGAGTATTTCGGTGAAACTCCTTTGGTATTAAATACAGAAACTGATATTTCAGGAAATGTTTCTTTGCCGGTCGTTTCTCGTAGAACTCTGTATGCTGCGATTGAGAATGATTTGTTGGATGCGTACAATAAGCTTCCAGAGTCTAATACTACTGATACTTGGAGAGCAACTAAGTATTCTGCAGCTGCCCTTTTGGCTAAGTTGTACTTGACTATGGCTTCTTGTCAGTCTGCTAACGCTGGTGCAGGTCTTACTTATCCATATATTTGTGATAATCCTGCCTCTTATTTGCAGTCTGCAAAGAAATATTTGAACGAAATCATTAATTCGGGAAAGTACTCTTTGGAGCCACACAAGACCATTTTCTCTGCTGATAATCGTGATGTTCCTACTGCTGAAACTATTTTCGCTCTCTATTGGAAATCTGGTGCTTACGGTGAAGGTTCCGCTTATCAATCTCAGATTGCTGTAAGTTCTGATTGGTCTCCAGGCTCTGGTTGGGGTTCAGGTAAAGGTTTGACTTATACATTGTACAACTCATTCGATGAGTCTGATGCTCGTAAAAAAGAACTTTGCTTCTACGTTGGAACTGGTTCTGGTAATGGTTATACTACTTACGACGGACGTGTTGGTTGGTATGGTTCTTCCTACAACGATATGAAGAAAGCAGGTACTGCACAGTTCGGTATGACAGGTAAGGATTTCCTTGCACAAGGTCAGCACTTGTTCAACAATGTAAAGAAGTATATTTGGGGTGTTGATGGAACGTCTACTCACTCTTCTGGTATGTCAATTGACCGTCGTCAGGATATCATTCGTTACTCTGATGTATATATGATGTTGGCAGAAATAGCATTGTTGGAGGGTGGAGATGTAGCAGCCGCAAATGCAACTGCTGCAGATTACGTCAATAAGGTTTTGGATGCACATGGTGCACCGACTGTAGAAACTTTGTCATATTTCGAGGATCTTTCTTCCTCACACAAAGATTACGAAGAGTTTACATTTAACGTTACTGTATCTGATGGAAATGGAGGAAGTACGCAGAAGGATGTAACTGTAAAACCTTCCGACTGTGGTGTGTCAGCAATGTATCATAAGGCTATTCGTAAAGACTACTTGCAACAACGTCGTAAGGAGTTTGCTATGGAAGGCTCTGCATGGTTAGACTTGAAGCGTTTCTACTACTATAGTCCTGAGAACGCATATAAGTTTATGGAACAAATTGACCGTTCTTGCTCTATGACAAATTCACCTGAGTTGTCAGGCTCAGAAGATCCTCAGTTACAGAACGAGAGAGGTTATGACCGTTTGGCTGTTGTGAATGCGGTTAATAAGAAATTGAAGGAAGAGTTCCCTGATGAGGGATATACTGTTGGTGATAGCGAAGTGGGTGTGTTTACCGCAGACTTCAACAACAACAACAGATGGTATTTGCCAATCCCTGCATCTGCTAAGTCGTACTTGAAGAGTGCACAGGATTTGTATGATCAAGTTAAGGCTGGTACGTATCCATATTAATGTGTTCAATCATTTAATAGATAAACAATGAAACTAAAAAATAAATTTTTATCAGCTGTTGCGCTTTTACCAGTGGCATTGGGTGGTATGATGGTTTCTTGCGAAGACCACTGTAGCGGATGCAACGGTGACATCAACTGTGGTGATTATAAAATCACATCAGTCGCTTCTGCAGACTCTATCAATTCGGCTTTGGGACAGATGTATGCGCAGCAAACGGTTATCATCAAGGGTACTGGTCTCTCTACAACAAGAGAGGCCTACTTGGTCGACTCTGTAGGAAACAGATACGCTGTCGAATTGAACCCAACTTTCGTTACAGATAACAATGTCATCATCACGATGAAGAGCGATGCCGACTTGATTTCTACTGAAAGTGTCGTTTTGGTTTCACAGGGTGGATGTACTGCTCAGTATGGTATTACTAAGCCTGTTGCTGCTCCTTCTATCAAGATGTTCTATTGTGAGTTTGTGCCAGACGGAGGTACGCTTCGTATTGCAGGTTCTGCTTTCTTGGAGGACTTGGAGAAAAATGATACGTTGAAGGTATGGTTTGAGGAGATTGACGAAACGACAGGAAACCCTAATGGTTCAAGAACTTACGTTGCTCGCGACCAGTTCACTGTTGCTCACGACCAGTCAGAGTTGTTGATTACTGTTCCTGCTGGATTGCCTAATTCAACGAAGGTGGGTGTTGAAAACTCTCATGGACTTTCTTACTCATCAATGAGATTCCGTGATTCAAGAAATATTTGGTTGGATTTTGATTCAGATACAACTCACGCAGGAAACGAGAGTGGAGCTACTTTGGCATACGATAAAATGGATAATCCTACGGGTGTTCCTACATGGAGGACAACCGATGCATTGTCAGACAAGGAATATTCAGATATCTTGAATGCGATTGGAGGTTCTTTCCCTGAAAGTTGTAACAATGATGTTGTTGAGACTGAAACTGGCAATTCTCATAAAAACTTGTATGGTGTATTAGCAATTTCTGATGGTAATGGAAATTTCAAGAAGAGTGGATATATTTATTATGCACCTTATTCTATGGAACGTCCTGAAGTAAATCTTTTGGGTCAATTCACTAATGAAAATATTGATAATTTGGTCTTGAAGTTTGAAATTTATGTGCCATCTTCTTTGCCTTGGTATTCTGTTGCATATATTGTTTTCAGTGCATACGGAACTGATGCGACGGATGACAATGATCGCGTTCCTTATTTGGAAAAATATTATGGTTACGATGGTGACAATGATGTTGAACCAGGACGTTTTTCACGTGACTTAACTTCAAATGTAAAATTGAAGTATGGAAAAAATAAGAAATCAGATGATGGCGAAACATTTGTTTGTAATGCTGAATGTGGTACCCCAGGTGCGTGGTTCCATCCGGCTACCGCAGTTGTTGATGAGGAAAGTGGTAGTTTGGTATCAGCAAATTCATTCTCAACAGATGGTTGGATGACAGTTGCTATTCCTTTAACTTTTGGAGATGGAGGTAACTTTGCATACGCTGTCTCTGACTACGGTTTCTTGACTCAGTACAAGATGGCTAAGCACTGTGGTCCGTTGAATAAAACAGATTTCTGTAACTTCTATATTGAAGTTGAAGAGCCAGGAAATATGCAGAAGAAAGCAGGTTTGGGTAACTTAATGTTCCTTGCTGTTGATAATTTCCGTATCGTTCCAGAGGACAACGGTGGTGTTCGCTTCTCTAAGAATGACGGTCCGACTGCAACTTCTAAATATCCTTACTAATATTTAGAGTTTAGATAAATCAGGAGGAATGGCTTCGGCTGTTCCTCCTTTTTTGTTAAAAAGTTGTTGCCAACTAAATTTTTGATTTTGATGACAAGAAAATTTTGTCTATATTTGCAAAGTCTTAAGCGGATGTGGCGAAACTGGTAGACGCGCCAGACTTAGGATCTGGTGCCGCGAGGCTTGTGGGTTCGAGTCCCGTCATCCGCACAAGGTTGGAAAGGAGAGGCTTCGGTTCTCTCCTTTTTCGTTCTTTTTTTTGTAACTTTACACCTGTGTTGTATTTGAATATAGAAAATTAATCTCCCCGATAGTATGTCAGACGAATTTGATGAAAAAGATGATGAAGAGTTGGAAGATAGCTCTTTAGACGAGACTTTAGAGGATGGCGATTTAGGTGATTCTAAATATCCGATTTCCATTGATAATGATGTTACACATCTGCCGGGTATGATTCAAAAATGGTATTTGGATTATGCGTCTGCTGTAATCTTAGAGCGTGCTGTCCCTCATATAGAAGATGGATTAAAGCCTGTCCAGCGTCGTATTCTTCATACTATGAAGTTGATTGATGATGGTCGTTACGACAAGGTGGCAAATATTATTGGTCAGACAATGCAGTTTCATCCTCATGGAGATGCTTCCATCGGTGGTGCTTTAGTTACTTTAGGTCAGAAAAATCTGCTGATTGATGCACAAGGAAACTGGGGAAATATCTTGACGGGAGATCAGGCAGCAGCAGCTCGTTATATTGAGGCCCGACTTTCAAAATTTGCGTTAGATGTTCTTTATAGTCCGAAAATCACGGAGTGGATGTCTTCGTATGATGGGAGAAAGAAAGAGCCTGTTACGTTGCCTGTGAAGTTTCCTCTTCTTTTGGCACAAGGTGTTGAAGGTATAGCGGTCGGTTTGTCTTCGAAAATATTGCCTCATAATTTCAATGAAATCATAGATGCCGCAATAGCCTATTTGAATGGAGAAGATTTCGAGCTTTATCCCGACTTTCAGACGGGTGCTTTAATGGACGTTTCTCGTTACAACGACGGAGAAAGAGGTGGTCGGTTGCGTATTCGTTCAAAAATATCCAAATTAGATAATAAAACACTGATTATTTCGGATGTTCCATACGGAGTAACGACTGATTCGTTAATGGAGACGATTGTATCTGCGAATGATAAGGGAAAAATTAGTATTAAGAAAGTAGAGGACAACACATCTGCGAAGGCTGAGTTGATTGTTCATTTAGCTCCGAACACTTCTTCCGATAAGACAATTGATGCGCTTTATGCCTTCACTGATTGTGAGGTGAGTGTGTCGCCCAACTGTTGCGTCATCTTCAATGACAAGCCGTTGTTCACCAATGTGCATTTCATCTTGAAATATTCTGTGGATCGAACGAAGGATATTTTGGGAAAGGAACTCAATGTGCGTCGTGGTGAACTGTCGGAGCAACTTCATTTCTGCTCATTAGAGAAAATCTTCATTGAAGAGAGAATTTATAAGGACAAGCAATTTGAGGAGAGTAAGAATGTAGATGCTGCGTTACAACATATTGACAATCGTTTGACACCCTACAAGGAGATGTTCATTCGTGAGGTAACGCGCGATGACTTGCTTCGTCTGTTAGAAATCAAAATGGCTAGAATCTTGAAATTCAATTCAGATAAAGCGGAAGAACAGATTGTCGCACTTAAAAAGCAGATTGAGGATATTGATTATAATTTGGCACATTTGGTTGCCTACACCATTGATTGGTATCGTACGTTGAAAGAGAAATACGGCTCTATGTACCCTCGTCTGACAGAGATTCGCTCCTTTGAGACTATACAGACGACGAAAGTGGTGGAGGCCAATGAAAAACTTTATGTGGATTGGGTGGAAGGCTTTGTCGGCACAGGTTTGAAAAAAGACGAGTATGTATGTAATTGCTCTGATATTGATGATATTATTGTTATCCATAAGGATGGAAAATATCAAATTTCAAAGGTGACAGAGAAGAAATATTACGGAAAAGACTTGCTGTATGTCAATGTGTTCAAAAAGAATGATAAACGAACGGTGTACAATGTTTGTTATCGTGATGGAAAAATCGGCGGAACATACATCAAACGTTTCGCCATCACAGGCGTAACACGTGATAAAGAGTATGATATAACACAAGGAACACCAGGGTCGAAGATACTTTATTTCTCCGCTAATCAAAACGCAGAAGCGGAGGTGATTAAAGTTACGCTGAAACCAAAATTACGGTTGAAAGTTCCGATATTTGAAAGAGACTTTGGTGATATTGCTATCAAGGGGCGTCAGTCAATGGGTAATATTCTATCAAGAAATGAAGTTCTGAAGATTACACTAAAACACAAAGGTTCTTCAACTTTGGGAGGACGTTCGGTATGGTTCGATCGAGATGTCTTGCGACTCAATTATGATGGAAGAGGTGAGTTGTTGGGTGAGTTTCAAACAGAAGATAGAATATTGGTAATTACGAAGAAGGGAGAGTATTATCTTTCAGGATTTGACGACACTGTCCACTTTGAGGAGGACGTTATGATTGTAGAGAAATTTGATCCGAATAAAGTTTGGACAGCCGCACTCTATGATGCTAATGAGGGCTATAAATATATTAAACGCTTTCTTCTTGAAGTTACTAATAAAAAAGTTAATTTTGTCAGTGATAATCCTAAATCCGTTCTGTTGTTGTTGACAGATACGGTTTATCCTCGCATACAATTGACATTTGGCGGAGTAGATGCACATCGAGAGCCAATGGTTATTGATGTAGATTCGTTCATCGGAGTTAAAGGGCTAAAGGCAAAGGGAAAGCGTTTGCATACTTGGAATATTGAAAAAATTGAAGAGTTGAAGCCTACGCGACAGCCAGAACCAAAGACTGTTGAAGAGAATGAAAATAAGGAGGATGAAAATGAAGAAAATGATTCGACAGAACCCGATGAGAATGGACAAATGTCTTTGTTTTAAGTCGGATAAGAAATGTGTAGAATGAATAATTCTCATTTGTTGAATAGTCCGTTGAGGTGTGTCTTGCGATTCCTTCGTAAGTCTGTTTTGGTATTGTCCTTTCTTATATCAACTGTCTTGTTAAAAGCACAGGATTACACGGAGTTTGAAGAACTATATCCTAATTGCCAGGACAATTACGAATCAAAAATATACGGAGGTACGTATGGAAGCTGGCCTTCAGCTTTAAATCTTCCTGTTTTCCCTCATGGAGGTGATATTGAGTTGACACGATATGTGAGGAATAACATTGAATATCCGCATGTCGTTGAGTCGTATGAACGCACGGAGGATGGAAAAGATAGCGTAGAGGTGTTGTCGAAGGGCATTGTGGCGGTTCAGGTTGTGATTGATCGTTGCGGAAAACCGTCTCGTGTCGAAATCATTCAATCTGTCAATGATGCGTATGATGAGGAAGCACTTCGGGTCGCAAGGGGTCTGCCGACATTCAAGCCTGGTGATCTATATGGGGAGCGTGTGAAAGTGGCGTTGATTATACCATTCTATTTTACTCGTACGAAAATGCCACCTCCACCAGAGAGCGAGTATGGCGACTTTTGGGGTGATGGAGACAGCGTAGATTGGAGTGAGACAGAGGAAGATGACAGTAGCACGAAGAGTAGTGGTGGAAAATATGATAACGTACAATGGGACGATAGTTGGTAATTGAAAATAGAAATGACATCACCAAAAAGAATATTTTTAGTTGGATATATGGGGTGTGGAAAAACCCATACAGGAAAGCGTCTGTCTCGTAAATACAAAGTTGATTTTATTGATTTGGATGCTTTTATTGAGCAAAGATTCTTCAAAACAATTTCCAAAATTTTTGAAGAAAAAGGAGAGTCGGAGTTTCGTAGAATTGAGAAAAATATGTTAGAAGAGGTCTCTCAGTTTGAAAATGTTATCATTTCAACGGGAGGTGGAACAGCATGTTTTTTTGACAATATGGAGAAGATGAATGAGATGGGGGAGACAGTCTATTTGCAGGCGTCACCACAGGAACTGTTCGACTATCTGAAAAATGCACGCCAAAACCGCCCCCTTTTAAGAGACAAGACGGATGACGAACTTCTGCGGTTTATTACAGACGCACTAAAAGAACGTGAGCCTTTCTATTTGAAGGCAAAACACGTCGTCGGAGCGGCAGACGAGTCGGATGTGTTGTTTGACCAACTATTAGCAGATAAATAACAGAAAACGAGAATAAAAACTCATGCAAGAGAAAATTATTGTATTGGATTTTGGCGGACAGTATGCGCATCTGATAGCGAATCGTGTTCGTCGTTTGGGAGTCTTCACTGAGATAGTTTCGCCAACGGCTTCTGTTGAAGAATTTAATGGAGCGAAAGGTATCATTTACAGTGGCGGACCTTCAAGTGTGTATGCGGAAGATGCGCCCGAATATAATCCCGAAATTCTAAATATTCAGGTTCCTAAATTAGGAATTTGCTATGGACATCAATTGATGGCTTCTCAGTTAGGGGGTGTTGTCAAGCCTGGAAAAGTCAAGGAGTATGGTATAGCAGATTTGATTCTAAAAGAGCCTCGGCATCCATTGTTGAAAGACATACCTGTCTCTTCGCCTATGTGGATGAGTCATGGCGACCAAGTGGAGAAACTTCCTGAAGGCTATAAGATTATCGCCTCAACAAAAGATTGCGAGATTGCAGCCGTCGCTAACGACAGTAGGAAGATCTATGGTATCCAATTCCACCCAGAGGTTACACATAGTAAATATGGAATGAAAATTTTGGATAATTTCATTTCAATCTGTGGTTGCGAGCGTACTTGGAACATGAAAAGTTATATGCCTCTGATATCTGAGAAAATCAAGAAGGAGGTCGGTTCTCGAAAAGTGTTCTTGTTGGTTTCTGGAGGAGTTGACAGTACTGTTGCTTTTGTGTTGCTGAATAGAGTTTTGGGAACAGACCGAGTTCTTGGCTTACACATCGATAATGGTATGATGCGTATGGATGAGTCGGCAAAGGTTATTGACTTCCTGAAGGCGGAGAATATGCAAAACCTACAGGTGGTGGATGCAACAGACACTTTTCTGAGTAAATTGAGAGGAGTTACTGCTCCTGAGGTGAAGAGAAAGTCTATCGGGGCAACTTTCTTGGAAGTGAAGGATGTTGAGATGAAAAAATTGAACCTTGACCCTAAGGAGTGGATGATTGCGCAAGGAACTATCTATCCTGACACTATTGAGAGTGGAGGAACAAAAAATGCCGATTTGATAAAAACTCATCATAATCGTGTGAAAGAGGTTATGGATCTGATGGAACAAGGACTCTTGCTTGAGCCATTAGCTGACCTTTACAAGGATGAGGTCCGTATGTTGGGAGAGGAGTTGGGTATCCCTCATAATTTGGTGTGGAGACATCCATTCCCTGGTCCTGGTTTGGGCGTTCGTTTGCTTTGTTCAGACGGTACGGGTGAGTTTGCTTCTAACAAAGACGTTGACGGTTTGGAGGCTTACTTGAAAGAACATAATATTGAAGGGAAGGTGTTACCAGTCAAGAGTGTTGGAGTGCAAGGTGATGGAAGGACTTACGCACAACCATTCTTGTTGACAACTCCAAATCTTACTTGGAAAGAGTGTGAGAAGTACAGCACGGAGTTGGTAAATCGTTTCAAAGTCATTAATCGCGTGATATGGCAGGTAGGTACTGTTTCAGACGCTATGCCAAAGTTGGTTGAACAATATGCGGAGAAGAGGCATTTTGACTCACTTCGTAAGTTTGACAACATTTGTACGGAGTTCTTGCAAGAAAATGATTTGTATGAGAAAATTTGGCAAATGCCAGTCGTTCAGTTGCCATTACGTTTGGATGATAAACCATGCATAGTAATGCGTCCTGTGAACAGTTCTGAGGCTATGACGGCTAATTTTGCGGAGATAGATCGAAACTTGTTAATGGGATTGTGGGGAAGATTCGTAGCAGAGGGCGCTGGTTCTCTTTGGTATGACGTAACACATAAACCTCCTGGAACAATTGAATGGGAGTAAAGCAATGATAACATTGAGATAAATAAGAAAATAGGTTGAATCAAACAGGTTCAACCTATCTCTTTTTGGGGTTGATGTAAAACAGGAGAAAAACAAAAAACACAGGTTATTATCGCTTATTGAATATGAAACTCAATCCTTGCTTTTCGTATTGCGAAAATTTGTGGTCCGAACTGATAAGAGGAATCTTGTCTGAAATCGCTTGCGCTATGATTAGCCGGTCAAACGGGTCTTTGTGGTCTCCGTATAAAGGAAGATGCGATAATGCATTCAGATGCTTTGTTGTAGTATGTGCAATGAAAATTTCGTTGTCTTTTAACCATTGAATCACCTCCGTCGCAACAACATTCTTTTGCTCCATTTTTCCAATCTGAAATAGATTGATAAGTTCATGAACACATACTGAACTAGTATAGAATGTGTTTTCATAAGAAGAGAACAATCTATAAACATCTGAAGATATTTCTTTCTTCCCAATTCCTGTTATCAGAAAAACAAGAATGTTGGTGTCTAAATAAAACCTCATTTTAGAACAGCTCTCATATCAACAATCCTTGCGAACCCTTCTCTTCCTTCTTCAGATATTAGCCATTCTCCAATCTTGCTCAGCTTCTTTCCTTTCTTCTTTTCCTCCATCAGGTATTCACGCATTGTCATGCTACTTTCTTTTTCTTTCTTACTCATGTTAATCTCGTTTTGTTAAACAATCAGGTGCAAATTTATAAAATCCTCTAAAAAGAAAGAGATAGAAAATAAATTCTATCTCCTGTAGCGGGGACGAGAATTGAACTCGTGACCTCCGGGTTATGAATCCGACGCTCTAACCAACTGAGCTACCCCGCCATACTTTTATGTAGCAATTCATTTCTGAATCGCGGTGCAAAGATATGCAATCAATATGTAACAACCAAATTTCGGGGGACTTATTTTTCTAAATGGCTCGTGTTATCCCAGTCCAGTATATTCCAAATTCCGTTTTTCTTCTCAACCACGCAGACACCTGTTGAGTGGGGGTGAGGAGCATTAGCTATCTCGTGTATGGATTGGTATCTAAAATAGGTGTATAGCGTCTTTAGTAATGCGCCATGGGTTATCACTAAGACGTTTTGTCTTGGATGCTCTGCGATAATTCTCTCAACTGCTTTTGCTGCTCTATTCCTAACTTCTAAGTAGGTTTCACAGGTTGGACGATAGAATTTTTCAGGGTGATACCAGAAAAGATTCCAATCTGCGGCATAGTCTCTTTTTATGTCGTTTACGGATAAGCCTTGCCAATCGCCCATCAAAATCTCTTTTAGTGAATCGATGTAAATGGGGGTTAAACCTAACCCTTGTGTGCAGAGGTCGGATGTTTGTCGGGTTCTTCTCATCGGACTGACATAAAGTGCGGAGAATGTTATTCCCGACTTGTTCAATGCTTTGCCCAGGGCTGTCGCTTGTGCTATGCCATCGGGCGTTAGGTCGGATTCCATCTGCCCTTGAATTTTATGCTCAACATTGAAATAAGTCTGCCCATGGCGAACTAGAAATAATTTTGTCATATATCTATAGAATGGATTGGTGTTCCTTTTGTTTGAGCCTCCATAAAACAAGAATGAGGGAAACTCGAAGAGTCCCCCTCTTATCTTTTTTTTCGTTGCAATAAATTAAACTGCAGCTTCTTTGACGATTGCCACTACTCCACGGTAATATCCACATTCGCCACATACTCTGTGGTTCAAGTGTAATGCGCCGCAGTTAGGACACACTGCCAATGCAGGGAGGACTGCTTTGTAATGAGTTCTTCTCTTTGCTCCTCTCGTCTTTCCTTGTCTTCGCTTAGGATGTGCCATTTTGTTTATTCTTTTTAATTAGTTATTATCTTTTTTTTGCTCACACTCTGTCTCTCTCTACAACTTTGATTTTTTTAATAGTTCTTTTAACCCAGCCCATCTTGGGTCAATCTCTTCGGTCGTGCCATCCCCAGTAGGACTTTCCTCAACTAAGTATTTGTCCAACTCATCTGCAACCCATCCCGTACACTCACCCTCTGGATGAACATGTCTGATTGGTATGTCCAACGCGATGAACTCGTACAAATGCCACGACAAGTCAATTTCACCAGGTAATTCTGGAATCACAATCAAATTTTCTCCCTCATCCTCGTACTCTTCACCAAATTTGACAATTAACTTGTTTTCGGTGTCAATGTTCACTCTCATATCCTCCATACAACGGTCGCACGGAACGTAGACAAATCCATTGATCGAGAACGTGAATTCCGACGAATGCTCAGTTTTCTTTAGGGATACTTTTGCATCTACTTCTCCTCTCTGAGTCTCTGTAGCTTCTATGCTCTCAAAAAATTCGTCCGTTAACAGAAAGTCATACTCGTATGTGCCTTCTGATAACTCTCGCAGAGAAATAACGTATTTCCCTTTTCTGTCCTTATTCTCAACCATCTTTGAATGGGTTTCAAAAACTTTGCAAAATTACAAAAATTAATAATAAGAACGTATAAAGAATCTCAAAAATTTTTGATATGAGATTTTTGGAAAGAGTTGACGTTTTTGTGCTTTTATTTCTTTTTTTGAACGGACCAACCGAATTTTCCGATCTTGTCGCCCAACTTGAAATAGTTTCCGTGAGAATATGCCATCAGTTGAGAATCTTCTAACTTGAAAGCATCTGTTTCTGGATCCATATATCTTTCGTCTGCTAGAACGTTGACAACTTCAGCGATGAACATGTCGTGAGAGCCTAACGGAATGATTTCCTTAACTTTGCACTCGATAGACAGTGGGGATTCTTCAATAGCGACAGAGTTGATGACGTTAGTCTTTAGTGGGGTTAAATTCATTTCTTTGAATTTGTTGACATCGCGTCCTGATTTTACACCGCACCAGTCAGTTGCGTATGCCAACTGTTCATTGGTAAGGTTGATGACAAATTCTCCGTTGCGTTTGATGATTTCGTAGGAATGACGGCTTGGACGGATAGATACGTAGCACATGGCGGGGTCTGAGCAGATTGTGCCGACCCACGATGCTGTGAATATGTTATATTCGTTTTCGTCTTTGCCACAAGAGATCATGACGGCAGGTAATGGATAAACCATTGTGCCTGGTTTGAACGAACGTTTCATAAATAATTAGTTGGGTGTTAAAGGATTTCAATATTTTCTCCGCTGACGATTCGTTCACAGTAGTGGCATTTGAAAGCGATTTTCGACTTGTCTACGGTACGGAATTTAGTGTGCATGGGTTCGTTGTTTGTGATGCATTTAGGATTCTTGCATTTGATGACGCCGATAAGCTCTTCGGGCAACTGCAGCTGCATTTTTTTGAAAACCTCGTATTCTTTGATGATGTTGATTTTTGCATTTGGAGCAAGAATTGCGATTTTGTTCACTTCTTCTTGACTCAAATATTTGTCAGCGACTTTGACAATGGCTTTTTTGCCTAATTTTTTGCTTTCAAGGTTGTAGCCGAAGGTTACTTGGTTCGAAATATTGTTCAAGCCCAAGATTGAGATGACGCTGAATAATTTTTCGGAAGGAATATGGTCTATCACAGTTCCGTTTCGAAGGGCTGCTACTTTCAGTTCTTTTTCCATTGTTTTGATGTTTAAAATTAAAGGCCTAACAAATCACAAATGACTGCTTGACGAGCGTACACACCATTTTTCGCTTGGTGGAAGTAGTATGCTTTTTCGTTGTTGTCGACATCATAGTCAATCTCGTTCACTCTTGGAAGGGGGTGAAGGATTCGCATGTTTGGCTTCGTTTTTTCCAAGAGTTTGTTGCGAAGGGTGTAGACGTCTTTCACTTTCTCATATTCGTAGAGGTCGGTGAAACGTTCTTTCTGTACGCGAGTCATATAGAGAATGTCGGCGTCTGCGATGTTTTTTTCTGTGAGGTCGCAATGCTCTTCAAAGGGAATGTTGTTCTCTTTACAGAAAAGTTTGTATTCTTCTGGCAGTTCCAGCTCTTTTGGGGCGATGAAACTAAATGTCGGATTGAAATGTGACATTGCCTGGATGAGGGAGTGTATCGTACGACCGTATTTCAAATCGCCAACCATGCAGATTTTCAGATTTTCAAGTCTTCCTTGTGTTTTTTTTATGGAGTAGAGGTCGAGCATTGTCTGAGTTGGGTGCTGATTCGCGCCATCTCCAGCGTTGACGATTGGCACGCTTGACACTTCTGATGCATAACGGGCAGCCCCCTCGATAGGATTGCGCATAACGATAAGGTCGGCATAGTTGCTCACCATGATGATAGTGTCTTTAAGAGTCTCTCCTTTTGTGCCACTGGTCGTAGAGGCATCGGAAAAACCGATAACACGTCCGCCCAAACGGTTTACTGCCGTCTCAAAACTAAGTCGTGTTCGGGTTGAGGGCTCAAAAAACAGGGTGGCAACCACTTTCCCTTTTAAAATCTCTTGGTTGGGATTCTCTTCAAATCCAGCAGCTTTGTCCAAAATTTGCAGAATCTTCTCTTTAGAATAATCTGTGATGGATACCAAACTTTTAATAGCCATGACGTTATGATTTATTTGTTTTTCTCTATTTTCTTTAATGTTCTGTAACGAATGGAAATAAACAAAAAAAAACCAATACGAGCCAAAATCGCATTGGTTTTTCATATCATCTTATATTGTTTTTTCTTCGCATTACTAACTCTTTGACCATATGCAAAAATAGAACAAAATCGTTTACTTTTTTAAATTTTTGGGGGCTTTGTTTTCAACCATTTCTGCATTTTTGTTTTCTATAAAAGGTGGAACGAGACAGTGAGTCCTGCCATCACGATGGACACCATACTCATTAGTTTGATGAGTATGTTTAGGGATGGACCAGAGGTGTCCTTGAATGGGTCTCCAACAGTATCTCCAACGACGGTTGCCTTGTGATTGTTAGATCCTTTTCCTCCTAGATTCCCCTCTTCAATATATTTTTTTGCGTTATCCCATGCTCCTCCTGCGTTTGCCATGAATATTGCCAAGACGAAGCCTGTGGATAGTCCACCGATGAGAAGTCCGAGAACGCCGGCAACCCCGAAGACAACGCCTACGATCATAGGAGTGATGATGGCTAAAAGGGATGGAAAAAGCATTTCACGTTGCGCTCCTTTTGTGGAGATTTCAACGCATCGTGCGTAGTCTGGTGTCGTTTTCCCCTCTAAGATACCTGCTATCTCTCTGAATTGTCTCCTTACTTCCGTAACCATGCATTGTGCTGCTCTGCCGACGGCATTCATGGTGAGTCCGCAGAAAAGGAAAGCCATCATAGCCCCGATGAAGGTGCCCACTAAAACATTAGGATTCATCAAGTTAACTTGATATAAGTTCATAAAATCTATCAACGAAGCGTCCGTCGTGTTGATGATGTGTTCACCGATAGTTAAACTTGTTTCTCCAATTCGGATAAGTGCGATTTTTATTTCTTCAATGTAGGAGGCTAGCAGTGCAAGGGCGGTGAGGGCGGCCGAGCCGATTGCGAATCCTTTGCCTGTGGCTGCTGTGGTGTTTCCCAATGCGTCTAATGCATCTGTTCGGTTTCGTACGTTCTCTCCTAATCCGCTCATTTCTGCGTTCCCTCCTGCGTTATCAGCAATCGGTCCGTAGGCGTCTGTTGCCAAGGTGATTCCTAAAGTGGAGAGCATTCCAACGGCTGCGATGCCGATGCCATACAATCCGAGACTTAGTCCTTTGGACGTAAAGAAGATAGTCGTATCAAATCCGATTGCGCATAGGTAAGCCAAGATGATGGCAACACCTATGGTGATAACGGGTATGGCTGTTGAAATCATTCCTAAGCCTAACCCTGAAATGATGACAGTGGCGGCCCCAGTCTCGGAACTTTCTGCCACTTTCTGAGTTGGACGGTAGGTGTGAGATGTGAAATATTCCGTTGACTGTCCGATGACAACACCTGCGACTAATCCTGTCAAAACAGAAAAGGACAAGCCTAACCAATTGTCTATTTGTAAAATATATAGAATGCCAAATGATGCGATGGCTACTAATACGGAACTGATGTTTGTACCCTTACCTAACGAACCTAAAAGGTCTTTCATTGATGCGCCTTCTTTTGTGCGCACTATGAATATTCCAATGAGGGAGAGTACAACACCGATGGCAGCGATTAACATTGGAGCTATGACTGCTTTCTCTTGTATCTCTCCTCCGATAGTAGAGTAGGCTGCAGCACCTAAGGCTGCGGTGGCTAATATGGCTCCTGCGTATGATTCATAAAGGTCAGCGCCCATTCCTGCGACGTCTCCGACATTGTCTCCGACATTGTCGGCAATAGTAGCGGGATTTCGAGGGTCGTCTTCAGGTATTCCCGCTTCTACTTTCCCTACAAGGTCTGCTCCGACATCAGCCGCTTTTGTGTAGATGCCACCTCCAACTCGTGCAAAGAGAGCTTGTGTAGATGCACCCATTCCGAAAGTAAGCATGGTGGTCGTGATGACAACTAATTTCTGTCCTCCTTCGCCATCTATGAATTTGTTTAGGATAATGTACCATATCGCTATGTCCAAAAGAGCCAATCCGACGACGGTCAATCCCATGACTGCGCCTGAACGGAAAGCGACTTTAAGTCCGCTGTTCAACGACTGTCGCGCTGCGTTGGCTGTGCGTGCAGAAGCGTAGGTGGCAGTTTTCATTCCAAAGAATCCTGCTAATCCTGAAAAAAATCCACCTGTTAGGAAAGCAAATGGCACCCATGGATTCTGTAGTCCGAAGAAAGCCATCACAGCGAAAAGAATGGCTAAGACTACGAACACCAGAATAACCACTTTGTATTGTTGCTTCAGATAAGCCATTGCGCCAGAGCGAACATGCTGCGCAATCTCTTTCATCTTTTCAGTACCCTCATCTTCTTTTTTCATCCATTGGTAGAAATATATGGCAAAACATAGTGCTAAGAGGGCGGCCAACGGAACTATAAAAAACAAGGCATCCATAAGTCGACAATTTTTAAAGGTTTGTGAAGAGTGTAATAACTAATAGGCGAAAAGGAGTGTGTTCGCCAAAGAGTAAATGATTCTGCGTTACAGGGTCAGAAAATCATTTTTTTTAACATTCTTTAAATGTTGGTGTAGGCAAAGATAAAAGATTAATTGAAAAATCAAAATTTTCAATCCTTTATTTGGTGGTGTAAAAAAAACAGGTGTGTGGAGTTTTATGCTAAAACGACGTCTAAAACCATCATTAGGACAAAGCCCAAGGCAACGCCAATGGTGGCGACGTTAGAGTGAGGTTCTTCTTGAGACTCTGGAATTAGTTCCTCTACGACAACATAGGTCATTGCTCCTGCCGAGAACGCCAACAAATATGGAAGTATCGGAAGAGTGAAGTCGATTAGCAGAATGGTCAGAATTCCAAAAATAGGTTCCACTAAGCCAGAGAGTACACCTAATCCGAATGATTTGTGGCGGGAGCATCCCGAGGCTCTGAGAGGCATAGAGATGATTGCTCCCTCTGGAAAATTTTGAATTGCCATGCCGAGTGAGAGTGCGAGAGCACCACTAAGTGATATGCCTGCATCTCCCATACTTGCGCCTGCTAATGTTACGCCTACTGCCATTCCTTCGGGTATGTTGTGAAGAGTAACTGCCAAAACCAACATACTTGATTTTTTCAATGAGGAAGAGACTCCTTCTGGCTTCTCTGAGTTGAGGTGGAGGTGAGGGGTAATGGTATCTAAGATTAAAAGAAAAAACATTCCTGCAAGGAAACCGACGACGGCGGGAACTACCGCCCATTTGCCCCTGTCTGCGCACATGTCAATGCTCGGAATGAGGAGAGACCAAACGGATGCGGCCATCATAACGCCTGATGCAAAACCTAAAAGGGATTTTTGCCAGGTCTGTGAGATTTTGTCTCGGAGGGCGAAAACCATCGCCGCCCCCAAGGTCGTGCCAATAAATGGAATCGTTAATCCAACTGCGAAAACAGAGTCAATCATTATTTCTTGATCACCAAATAATATGTTTTGAAGTTTGATGAGTTTTTGTCAAAGTTGCCTGCCCAAACTACCACGGTGAGGATTCCTGTTGATTTATCGTAGTTGGCGCAATACTGTGCTTCTGGACTCACCTCAACGGTGATCTCAGATTTTGTATAGTCTGCACAGATGGTTTGTCTTTGAACATCGCTGTCGAACCCTTCAACCGCTGTTCCGTCTACCTTGACATTTACTATGTTCGCCTCATATACGAATGAAGAAGAAAACTTGATGGTGTAGGTATGTGTGTTGGTTGGATCTTTAACAATGTTTCCTCCGTTGACTACCAATATTTTTGCGTTTTCAGTTGCGTCATACGATTCGTTGACGGTTGCTAACGCATCTGCGGTGTAGGTGATAGGATTCTCTGAATAAGAACCTTCTACATAGTAGTTGTATTCGTCTTTCTTGAAGTCTGCCAATGCCGTTCCGTTGACAGAAAGAGAGACGAGTTGAGAACCATAGATTGTAGGGTCTTTAAACGTGATGGTGTAAATGTGCTGGTTAGTCTTGTTGGTGGCAATGTCGTTACCTTTCACGGTGATTGTCATTGTGTAGGAGGCAACGTCGTAGGAGGCATCAACGGTTGCCCCCTCACTTGTCGTCCAACTTATGTTTGAAATCTCGCTGTAGAGTAGATTGTCTTTCGTGTAGGCGTAAGTCTCAGAGTCAAATCCGTCAATGGTAGCACCATCAATTTGAAGATCTGTCAGCACCGACTCCGCAGCCTTGCCGAATTGTAGTTTATATTCGTGGAAGTTGCTCGGATGTTCTGCGATGTCCTTGCCATTCACGGTGATAGTGAAGGTGTTGCTTGACTCGTCGTATGCACCTTCCGCAGTTGAACTTTCATCTTGTTTTGTGTAAGTGATCTTTGTCTTCGATTTGTCGTACACAGAACTCAAGGTGTATGTGAATTTGGAAGATGAAAAACCTTCCACACTACGGTTGTTGACCTTTAAAACACTCAACAGAGAGGGCGCAAGGAATTGGACTGTATAGATGTTGTAGTTCGTTTTGTTTTGTGCGATATCCCCTCCAGAAACGGTCAAAGTTAGAACATTTGTCGTTTCGTTGTAATCTGATTTGACTTTTGCTTCTGCGTCAGCCTCCCATGAAATATTGTCCTTGTCATACGAACTTTCAACGCTATATTCGTATTTGTCTTTCGCAAAGTTGGCAACTGTTTCGTCGTCGTATTTTAGACTTGTTAATTGCGATCCGTACGAAATATGGAACTGAATTGTGTAGGTGTTGTAGTTGTTTGGAAATGTTTCAATATCTGAACCTTTGACAGTGATGGTTAACACTGCTGTTTCGCTGTTGTATGATTCTTCAGCCGTCGCTCCATCTGTAGTGGTGTAAGTTACTTTTACGGCATTATAGATGAGTTCAGATTGGTCGTAGTTGTATTTGTTTGTTTTGAAATTGGACAATGTCGTTCCGTTGATTGATAAATTCGTCAAGAGCGACTTTGATGCGAATAGTATCTTATATGTATTGAAATTGCCACTATTCGTATTGAAATCACCACCTTTAACGATGATGGTCAAAACGTTTGTTTCAGAGTTGAATGAACTTTTGAAAGTGGCCTCTTCGTCTACCTCCCAGGATATAGTCTCTTCGTCGTATGCCTTCCCAATTTTGTATTCATATTTGTCTTTTGCAAAGTCTGAAACCTGAAGACGTTCGTGTTTTAAAGAGGTCAACTGAGCACCGTAGGGAGCGTGGAATGCGACTTTGTAGGTGTGTGTGTTGGTTGGGTCTATGTCAAAATCGCCACCTTTCACGGTGATGGTATAGATTAAAGTGTTGGCATCGAATGAAGTAGCCACTATGGCTTCGGCGCTTTCCTTGTATGTGACGGTCGTTTTGTCGTCATAGTAGACATCCTTTACGGAATAGTCAAATATTGTGGATGAAAAGTCGCTTACGGCAACATCGTTGATACTTAATGCTGTTAAATAAGAGCCGTACGACTCGTGATATTGTATTTTGTAGGTGTGAGCATTGGAGTTGTCGTCTGCATAGTCCTTTGCGCGCACTTCAATGGTCAAAATGTATGTTTCTGGATCGTACGAAGTTACGGCGGTAGCGTCTTCATCGGTTTCGTAATGTAATTCTGACTCTTTATAGGTGTTCTTTACGGTGTAGTTGTAGGTGGATGCGGAGAATCCATCCACAGCCTCGCCTGCAATTTCAAGTGATTTCAACTGAGATTGATAAGGCGCATGGAACTTGAAGGTGTAGACAATGTTATCTCCTGCGTCGTTCTTGAAAGTGATCGTCAAAGTGTTTGTACCCTCGTCAAAAGATTCAGTTGCGTCGGTTGCAGCATTCTTCAAAGTGTAGGATATTTTGCTTTTTACGCTCTTATAAGCTCTGTCGGCGATTGTATAGTCGTATGTGCCACTTGAAAATCCGTCAATTTCAGTGTCTCCAATTTTGAAAGAGGTCATGCTTGCTGTCCTGTAGAATTGGATTTTGTATTCGTGGAAACTGTTGGCGTTGGCGGAGTAGTCGTCTCCCATCACTTTGATGGTCAAGATTCCTGTTTCCTCATCGTATGACTCAGATGTCGTGGCGAATTTACCATCGCTGACGTAAGCCACCTTGGCGTCCTTATAATATTTCTTTACAGTGTATAAAAAATTATCCTTAGAGAATTTACTAACGGAAGAGCCATCGATTGTCAAACTGCTCAATTTTGAGTTGTATATCATTTCCACGTCATCGACATAGATTTTGTCTGCTTCGTTGCCTTCTCCAGGGACGTAATTCGTTGCGAATGATGCCAATGCGTAGGATGGCTTTGCATCCGAACATTGAGGCGACAAGCTTTGTTCACCCAGATAATTCGCCAATACCAATGTTTCTCCCTTGTAGTAGAATGCTACCGCATAGCGAGTCCAATCACATTGAGGAGGATTCATACCTGCGACAGCGCAAACTTGGCTCCAGTTGGTGCCGGGATCCTGAGTCTCATAATTCCCATGAAGCAGGATGTAGAAACGCCCTTTTTGTGAAGATGAACTCGGTTGGTTCTTAATCCATGCAACACAGGAGTCTGGTCGCCCCGTAAACGCCGCACTTTTGCTTGGATCGCTTATCTTGCTATAATTATGATTCTTTGTGTCCGTAGCACTTGGTGCACCAGCATAAATGCAACCTGTTGTAATCATACCGTTCGCATAAACTCCCCATATATTTTTTACTTTTCCTATCGCAGAATATTTGCCAACACTGCCAGGACGAATGTCTGTTGTTCGCTCGCATTGATTATTGTTTTGAGCTGCCTTGTATAAGGCACTTGCGTACTCTACCGTCTCGTAAGTGTTCCAATTGTTTGGGAGTGTAGAACTACTCCAACTCTCGAAATCACTATTGGCTAACTGATAGACATCTGTGGCGGAAGCCGTAGAAAAGATTGCAAAAAAACATGTAAGTATGGTGGTTGTGATTACACAGTTTCGTATTGTCATATCTATTTGTCTTATGTTTAAGAATGTCCAAACTATCGTGCGAATTTACAACTTTTTTAATTCGTTAACAATTTAATCTGAAAAGAATAGTCGTGGTGGCAATAATCAAGTGTGTGATTTACATAGTACAATGTGTGTATTTCTGCTTTTTTGCTATTTTTGTATAGAACAAAGTTGTTAAGAGTATGAAATACCCGATTGGCATACAAACATTTGAAAAAATCATAGAAGGTGGTTTTGCTTACGTTGATAAGACGGATTTAATCTATTCTCTTGTAAAAGAGGGAACAGTCTATTTTTTGAGTCGCCCACGTCGATTCGGAAAGAGTTTACTCATCTCCACATTAGAGAGTTATTTCCTTGGTAGAAAAGAACTTTTCAAAGGCTTGGCAATTGAAAGATTGGAGACGGAATGGAAGGAATATCCAATATTCCATTTTGATTTTAACGGTGATGATTTTAAAAATCCGAAGGCATTTGAGTCTGCACTTGAACTTTTTGTTAGTACAGGTGAAAAAAAATATTGCGTTGAAAAAATAGCAGAGTTCCAAAATATGACACGATATGTGGCATAACGATGCAAGAGGAGGAGAAGTATTTTCAGCCGTCTGTGAAAGAACTATCTGAGACAAAAAAACTAACTGTTGAGGAAACACGGATTAGGCTTAGAAGTAAGTACGATGGCTATAATTTTAGTAGTCGCCAGATCGGTGTTTATAATCCATTTAGTTTGTTAAATGCTTTCGTATCAGAACAATTTGGCGATTATTGGTTCTCGTCTGGCACACCGACTTATTTGATTAATTTGCTTGATCGCGACAATATAAATTTAGATGAAATTGTTGGAAAATACTATGCGGTAGAAGAGTTTATGGACTTTAAAATGGACCGAGATGCTCCGCTCCCAATGCTCTATCAAAGTGGTTATCTGACGATTAAAGACTACGACGAGGATATGAATATGTACCTGCTTGATATCCCGAATAACGAGGTGCAAGGTGGCTTTATTCCATTGTTGATGAACGACTATTTCACCATCAATACTCCGATGAAAACACCAATTGCCGAGATGGTGAAATGCTTAAAAAACGGTGATACAGAATTGTTTAAAACATTGTTGACAAGTTTCTTGTCTTCAATTCCATACAGTATGCGGCTCAAGAAGGAAACGGAACGTTTCTTTCAGTATACTTTCTATCTCATTCTCCGTCTGATTTCAACCTATCTTGTTTACGTTGAGAAACAACAGTCTCAGGGTCGTGTTGATTGTGTCATAGAAACCGATAATTTTATCTACATCTTTGAATTTAAGTTGGATGGCACGGCGGAGGAAGCTCTGCAACAAATTAACGAAAAAGGATATGCAAGAGAGTATGCCTCAGACTGTCGCAAACTTTTCAAAATCGGTTGTAGTTTCTCTTCGGAGACAGGTACGATCGGGGAGTGGAAGGTGGAGAAATTATGATTATCACCAAACTTTGTTCAACTCTTCGTTATATTCAAACCCAGCTTCGGCTAACTTTTTCTCTACGTCTTCTTTCTTTACGTTAAACGCTTTGCAAATTTGGTCTAAATTTTCGTAAATCTCGTCGCGTAGCAAAAAGTTGATCGCACTCATCAACATCGCAGGGTCTGTCATTGGCAAATGTTCCATATTCTTTGTCTTCTTGTTATTGTCTGAATCTATTCTTTGGACTCCTGTATGCTCAGCATTGTTTCCAACTGGTCAACTGCTGTTGCCATATCTTTGGCGAATGTGTCGTGCATACTTAAAAAATCTTTATTGCCATGCGATAGCCTCTCTAACAATTCAGGGTCTATCTCGTGTACATAATTACCTATGATGTACTCAATGTCATCCTTTTGATTTTCATTGTGCGAAAATTTGTACACTCTCCACTTTTGGTGAAGAAAGCAGTAGGCTGTTTCAATACTCTCTTTCGTAATCATTTGAGTCTCAAATCGTAGATTTCTTTTGAAGTGCGAAATTACTGAAATAGCCACACTCGGTCAAATTTCTTGCTTCATTTTAGTAAATTTGCAGTCTAATTTGATAAGCAAATGGCAGATTTCAACTTTGCAGACTATTTGGATGTACCTTCAAATGCGGAAGTAAATGGAGTTTTTTTACCGAAAGAGTTGACTTTAGGTGAAAATCTTGTGTTTTCGGATTTTAATATTGCTCTCATTGGTGTCCCTACGGATGGCGATTTCAACAATTTGGGCGCTGCCGATGCTCCGAATGCTGTTCGTAAACAACTTTATGAATTGGCAGAACGCTTCCGTAAGGTTAACATTGCCGATTTGGGAAATATTAAAGTAGGAAAGAAATTGAATGATGCTTATTCTGCTTTGACAGAGGTCGTTTCGTACTTGGCAAGTAAAAAAATCGTTTCCATTGTAATAGGGGGGACGCAGGACTTGACTGTTCCTATATTGAATGCTTTGAAGAAAGTAAGAGCGGAAGAGGACGAACAAAAACGCCTACGTCTCACTGTTGTAGATTCAAAAATAGATCTTTCATCAAGGACTGAAGCCCTATCTGCCGATAATTTTTGGAATCAAGTTTTGGAAGATGGCAGCATCTCTGAAATGGCTCTTTTGGGTCTGCAAAACTATTATTATGCAGATTGGCAAGCGGAAAAATTGTCAGAAAAGGGTGTTGTTATAAAACGTTTACGAGAAATTACTCAAAATACGATATCTGTAGAACCATTTTTGCGCGATGCGGATGTCTTTAGTTTAGATATGGCTTCTGTTCGTCACTCAGAGGCTCCTGGACATGCTCTGTCTATCCCTAATGGACTAAATGGCTTTGAGGTATGTCAGTTGGCTCATTATGCGGGGCTAAGCGACTCCATGCTTGCATACGGTTTGTTCGGCTATAATCCATCTTTCGATGATTCTGACCAGACGGCTGCGCTTGTCGCCGAAGTGATTTGGCATATCTTGGAAGGAATAGATAAAAGGTATGGCGATTATCCCGTATGCGATCTTTCAAAATATCGAAAGTATGTGGTGTTGCCGAAATTTGATGGAGACAATAAAATTACATTCTACTCTAATGTTGCGAATGGTCGTTGGTGGATCGAAATTCCGTCCCTTGATGGGTTGAAACTCTACGCTTGCACCGCAAAAGACTATTCGGATTTTTGCAACAACGCAATCCCTGATGTCTGGATGAGACATTATATGAAATAGGCAAGTTCTCAAAAAACCAATTTTTGAAATTCCTTTTGCCATGATTAATTTCTTTGCAAATGTTTTAAGAAAAGGTCTGGCTTATCGTTGATAACCAATGACATGGGAAAGCTTTCCTCTTCAAACAATTGGTAGACGTAATTATAGTTGGCAACGTCGAACGAGATGTGAGCGTCGCTTCCCATTATCACCATTAATTCGTATTTTTTGCAGAGGCGAACAAGTTCCCGATTGTTATTCCAAGCATGCTCTTTCCCTCTATTGGGGTTGAGTGAACTATTGTTGATTTCCAAAAGAATGCGACTTTCTTTGGCGGCCTGAACGATAGGCTCTAAAAGTAGTTCTGCGCTGCCATCTGCAGGATGGCTGATAATGTCTATTCTTGGATTCTTGATGACGTTGATCATTCCTTGCGTGTTTTCCTCAATCGTGCCAGATGTGAAACAAGACTGATGAATACCTGCTATGCGAATATCAAGCTTGTCTATTGTCTTGTCTGGAAGATCTAAACTACCATTCGCATTTAAAATGTTGATTTCGCATCCCATTAAAATCTTCACACCATCAATATTGCGTGGAATGACGTGAAAATTGTTGAAATAGACAGGATTACATGCGCCTCGGATTGATGGACCATGGTCTGTTATGCCCAGAATCTGCAAGCCTTTTTCTTTTGCGCTTCTCACCATTTCTTGCAGGGTGCTGTAGGCATGTCCGCTTGCCACAGTGTGCGTATGTACATCTAATGCTACGTTCATGTTTTTCCGTTTTTTCAAAGGTAAGATTAATGCTCTAAATTTAATGTATAGAATTGAGGAAATTTATGAAGATTGTAAGTCCTTTTAATCTTGAAAAAACAAACCCCGACAAGGAACGAGTCCTTGCCAGGGTTGAAGAATCGAAGAAAAATATTAATTATGTGGCAAGCATTAAATTTTCTTTGCTTACTGTACGTTAGTCTTCGTCGCTCTTGAAGGTACGATCATCGTACTCGGCGATTTCACGAAGTCTTCCGTAGTGCTCGTCATGTTGGCTTCTATCCAAACCAATCTCCTCGTTTTGCTCAGAAACACGCATTGTGATCATTTTGTTGGTTACGAAATAGAGTACCCAAGACATACCTGCGGTGTAAACAATCACGATTGCCAAAGCAATGATGTGGTTCACAAAGAATTGCATATGGGTTACACCCTCTGCGGCTAAGTCTGGTTCGTATTTGTAAACGAAGATACCCGTGAGGAGTGTTCCAACGATACCGCCCAATCCGTGAGTTGGGAAAACATCAAGTGCGTCATCAATAGCAGTTTTCTTGTTTTTGATGTAGCAAGCAAGGTTACAGATAATTGTCGTGATGAACGCGATGATAACACTTTCGCTTGTGCTGACCCAACCAGCAGAAGGTGTGATGGCAACCAAACCAACGACACTACCAATAGCAGCACCCATTGCGGATGGTTTACGACCGCGGATGCAATCAAAGAACAACCAAGTAACCATTGCAGTCGCAGCAGCTGTGTTCGTGTTCAAGAATGCTTTTACTGCCATTCCGTCTGCGTGAAGGCTAGAACCAGCGTTGAATCCGAACCAACCTAACCAAAGGAGAACCGCACCTAAAACTACGTATGGAATGTTGGCAGGCTCTGCTTGTTTGTGGTGGCGTTTGCCGAGGAACAACGCACCTACCAAGGCTGCGATACCAGAAGAAGCGTGAACCACGATACCACCAGCGAAGTCCTTTACATGCATTTGGTTGAACAATCCCTCTGGATGCCAGGTGCAGTGTGCTAATGGACAGTAAATGAATATACAGAAGAGTATCATAAATACCATGTAGCCAGAAAAATGAACACGCTCAGCGAACGAACCAGTAATCAACGAAGGCGTTACAATCGCAAACTTCATTTGGAAAAGTGCGTAAAGTCCTAACGGAATAGTCAAACCTAATGCTTGAGAAAGTTGGTCTGTCGCTTGTCCGCCAACATCTTGCAAGAAGAAATAGGTTGCGGGATTTCCAATTATGCCACCGACGTTATCACCGAAAGCCAAACTAAATCCGAATACCACCCAAATCACACTGATAACGCCCATTGCTATGATACTTTGCAAGATTGTGGAAATCACGTTCTTCTTGCGAACCATACCTCCATAAAAGAATGATACACCAGGGGTCATCATCAACACAAAGATAGTTGATGTCAGTAGCCACGCTACATCTGCTGGATTGACATTCTCACTCATATCCCACATATAGTCGGGTTGTCCAGGTATTGATTGCCCAGGAATGAAAAATGCCACAGCAACGATTGCCAAAAGGCAGCACATAAAAATAATCCAACGTTTTTTCATGTTCTTTTCGTTTTAGTTGTTTATTATTTTTGTTTCTCTGATTTCTTTTCGCTAATAAATCCTCTGCAAAGTTAGACAAAAAGTAAGAAAAACAAACAAAAATGCGACAAAATGAGATGCAAAGGTTAAAATTTTTGAAAAATGGGAGATGAGATGTGTTGAAATTAATTTGTAATTGTTTGATATTCAGTATTTTAATAAAAATTTATTGAATGAGTAGAAATCGCAATGCTCGGAATGTTTTTCATTTGCGTTGCAATTTGTAAGCGTATCTATTTTGTATGTGTCTTTTTGTAAGCAAATGTTCGCCTTGTTTGCATATTGGTTTTCTGAGGGTTTTAAGGTTAAATTGTGTAACTTTGCGTATTGGATTATTGGATAATGTAAAAACAAATAAGATATAAAATGACGGAAAGAAAGTTTAAAAGGACAACTGTAACGTCAGCGTTGCCATACGCCAACGGTCCTGTTCATATAGGTCATCTTGCTGGTGTCTATGTACCAGCTGATATCTACGTTCGCTACCTCCGTTTGAAAGGAGAGGATGTAATCTTCATCGGTGGGTCGGATGAACATGGTGTGCCTGTAACTATTCGTGCAAAGAAAGAGGGTGTTACACCTCAAGATGTGGTTGATCGTTACCATAGGATAATAAAGGAATCGTTTCAAGAGTTTGGTATCTCTTTTGATATCTATTCACGAACAACTTCTAAGATTCATCATAAGCTGGCGTCCGATTTCTTCCGTACTCTTTATGATAAGGGTGAATTTATAGAGAAGACTAGCGAACAGTATTACGATGAGGAGGCAAAGACTTTCTTGGCTGATCGTTACATCGTTGGAGAATGTCCGAAGTGTCATGCTCAGGGAGCATACGGCGATCAGTGCGAGGCGTGTGGGTCTGCCCTTTCGCCTGAAGAGTTGATTAATCCAGTTAGTAAGCTGTCTGGCGCAAAACCAGTGCTTCGAAGCACGAAACATTGGTATCTGCCGTTAGATAAACACGAAGGTTGGCTTCGCAAGTGGATTTTGGAAGATCACAAGGAATGGCGTCCGAATGTGTATGGCCAATGTAAGAGTTGGTTGGATGGTGGGTTGCAGCCTCGTGCGGTGAGTCGTGACTTGGAATGGGGAATCCCAGTGCCTGTAGAGGGTGCGGAAGGAAAGGTTTTGTATGTGTGGTTTGATGCTCCTATCGGGTATATCAGCAACACGAAGGAGTTGTGTGACACCCATCCCGAGAGATTTGGTCCATGGGAGAAGTGGTGGAAAGACGAAGATACTCGTTTAATCCATTTTATTGGTAAGGATAACATCGTATTCCATTGTATCGTGTTCCCCGCTATGTTGAAGGCTGAGGGGTCTTATATATTGCCAGACAATGTGCCAAGCAACGAGTTTCTTAATTTAGAGGGAGATAAAATCTCAACCTCTCGTAATTGGGCTGTTTGGTTGAACGAGTATTTGGTGGATTTTCCAGGGAAACAGGATACTTTGCGTTATGTGTTGACAGCCAATGCGCCTGAGACGAAGGATAACGACTTTACATGGAAAGATTTCCAAACTCGCAATAACAGTGAGCTAGTGGCTATCTACGGAAACTTTGTCAACCGAGCGTTGGTGTTGACGCAGAAGTATTTTGATGGCAAGGTGCCAGCGTTGGGTGAAGTCAGCGACTACGATAAGTCTACGATTGCCGAATTTGTCGATGTGAAAAAACATTTGGAGGATTTGTTGGATAATTTCAAATTCCGTGATGCGCAGAAGGAAGCAATGAATCTGGCTCGCATTGGAAATAAATATTTGGCGGAGACGGAACCTTGGAAATTGGCGAAAACAGATATGGCTCGTACGGCTACTATCTTGCATCTGAGCTTGCAAATCGCCGCTAATCTTGCAATCGCGTTTGAGCCATTCCTGCCATTCTCATCGGAAAAATTACGCAATATGTTGAACATGAAAGCGTTCTCATGGAGCGACTTGGGTAGTACGGAGCTTTTGACGGAAGGTCAGGCGTTGGGTAAGGTTGAATTGCTATTTGTTAAGATAGAAGATGCCGAAGTGGATGCTCAGGTAAAGAAATTGCATGATAAGAAGAAAGAAAACGAATTGGCAAGTTGGTCGCCCGATGCTGTCTCTGCAGAGTGTACGATTGATGATTTCGCTAAGTTGGATATTCGTTGTGGAACGATTTTAGAGTGTATCAAAGTGCCTAAGGCAGACAAGCTTTTGCAATTTAAGATTGATGATGGAATGGGAACGAGAACTATCGTTTCAGGTATCGCAAAGTATTATAACCCAGAGGATCTGATTGGGAAACAGGTTTGTTTCATCGCTAATTTCCCTGTTCGAAAGCTGAAAGGAGTTGAAAGTCAAGGTATGATTCTCTCAACTTTAGATAGTGATGGCAGTTTGTCTGTTGTATCTCCTTCTAAGAAGGTGGCGAATGGAGCAAAAGTTTGCTAAGTTAGTTTGAAAACATAAAAAAAAGAGAAGGCGATGATCTTGATTGTCGCTTTCTTTTTTTGTCATATTGAGATTTATTCGTTTCTATTCGCATTGAAAATCTCCCAATAGACACCTTTTTGTGCTAATAAATCCTCGTGTGTGCCTTGTTCTGCTACTTTCCCTTTCTCTAAGACGACGATTTTGTCCGCATTTCGAATAGTTGAAAGCCTATGCGCGATGATGAGACATGTCTTCTTGTATGTCAGTCGACGAATTGCTTGTTGGAGAAGTAGTTCCGTTCTTGTGTCTATGTTGCTAGTAGCCTCGTCGAGTATGAGGATGGGTGCGTCAGCAAGGATGGCGCGCGCAATAGTGAGCAACTGTTGTTGCCCGTAACTGATACCTGCGCCTTGTTTCATAAACTTATGCTCGTATTGTTGAGGCAAATTCATAATGAAAGTGTCGATGTTGGCGGCTTCAGCAGCTAACCTAAGTTCTTGTTCGCTGACTGTCTCTTTGCTATAGCCGATGTTGTATCGTACTGTCTCTGAAAATAAAAATGGCTCTTGAAACACAATGCTCAACATTGAACGTAGATCTTTAATTGAGATTGATTGGATGTTGGTGCCATTGATGGATATGCTTCCCCCTTGTATGTCGTAAAATTTTGATAGTAGGTGAATCAAGGTTGTTTTCCCTGCTCCTGTCGTACCCACAATAGCCACCGTTTCTCTGGGCTCTATTGAGAAGGTTACGCCATCAATGGTGGGCGTTTCCCCATCGTATGTGAAATGCACATCATTGAAGTCAACCCTCATAGGAACCTGATTTTTTTTGAATTTTTTGTCTGTAGTGGTAGAGTTTACTTCTTCGTTTTCATCTAAAAAAACGAAAATGCGTTCTGCGCCTGCTATGGCAGCTTGTATGGCGTTGATCTGTGTCGCGATGGCATTGACAGGTCTCTGAAAATTCTTTGTGTACAGAAGGAACGTTTGAATCATTCCTACGGAGAGCAGGCTATGAAATGCTAAAAACGCACCGACAACGGTGACAAGAAGGTAGCTGAGATTGTCTAGCACACGGAGTAGCGGCATTAATATGCCACTGTATATTTGTGCTTTTTTGCCAGTCTCGTATACATATTTGTCGAGTTGCTTGAACTTTTTGTTTTGTTTCTCTTCTTGGCTGAAATTCTTAATTGTACGAATGCCTACAGCATATTCTTCAACCATTCCGTTTAATGTTGAAAGCGCCTTTTGCTGTTGAAAGAAATAGACTCGTGTGTGTCGTATTATGAAACGGCTAAGAAGAATAGTTATAGGAATCGTTACGCAGGCCACGATTGTCAATGTTACGTTCTCATGTAACATGATCAATAGAGAACCAGTTAGTGTTAAAATGCTGGTAATCAGTTGTACAAGGCAATTGCTCAATGCGTTTTTTATGAGTTCAATATCATTGGTAAAGTAGCTCATCAACTCGCCTCGCTTTCGTTCACTATATCTGCGAATGGTTAGTTTGTGTATTTTGCATATCATCTCTTCGCATAGCGATTTGATGATTCTCAGTGTGCTTCGCTTCAGGAAATAGTCTTGCACCCAAATGCAGAAGGACTCTATCAAATTAATTGTGAAAAAGACGAGAAGCATCTTTCCTAACTGTCCGAAATTGATAGATTTGCCAACTGTTGATACATCGTTGATGCATTGGTCTATCGTGATTCCTAAAAGGTAGGGAGCAAGAAGTGAACATGCGACGCCAATGAGTGAAAATATAATAATGACAATTAAACAGAAAGCTGGTTTCCTCCAGTAAGAAAAAAGTCGTAGCATGGTGCCACGTCCCCCATGTTTTGAGGAACTCGTTATAACGATATTTTTTCTCTTCCTTGTCACTCTTGTTTTTCGTTAATGTTGGACGACTGTGATTGTACGATTTCTTGATAAATAGGAAGTGTGTGGAGCAACTCTTCGTGTGTTCCGACTCCTTTGATTTCGCCCTTGTCTAACACGATGATTCGTGTCGCGTGCCTGATTGTGCAGACTCGTTGCGAAATAATAATTTTTGTGCAGTCAATCTCTGAAAGTGCGGAGAAAAGTGATGTCTCAGTCTTTTGATCTATGGCGTTGAGGCAGTCGTCTAAAATAAGACAGTTGGGCTTAGAGATGAGTGTTCTGGCTAATGAAATTCTTTGTCGTTGCCCACCTGAGAGATTCATTCCTCCCGGAGCTAATCTATGATTGATTCCCTTGTCTATTTTTCTGATGAAATTGCTGATTTTTGCTGTCTCTAATGCGTCCATCATCTCTTCTTGTGTTGCATCTTCTTTCCCGAATCGTAGATTCTCGGCGATTGTCCCCGCGAAAAGTTGCACGTCCTGCATTGCAATTCCTATATGGCGATGTATGTCTTTTTTGTCAATCTTACCTATTGGAATGTCATTAATAAAGATGTTTCCACAAGTAGGTGTATAGTTTTTTAGCAGTAATTGGACGAGTGTGCTTTTTCCCGCTCCAGTTCCCCCTATGATTCCAATCGTTTCACCTTCTTTCACTTCGAAGTTTATATTCTTTAAGACAAAAGCGTCTCCAAATTCTTCTTGGCTTTGTTCATAAGCGAAAGAAACATTGTCAAATCGAATTTTACATCTGTCATTTTCTAATTTAAAAAAACTATCAACTTTATTGTCTTTGTTGTCCGTGTCATGCAAAATAAAGGCTTTGATTCTTACCCATGAGGTGTTGGCTTCTGTGAGTGATATTATGATGTGTTGCGCCATCATGAGAGCAATAAGGATTTGCGTCAGATAACTAGTGATTGCCATGATTTCGCCGACTTTGATCTCTCCTTCTGTTTCCATTAGCAAAGCAGCCCAATAGACAACGATTGCTATTCCTCCATTGATGATTAATGACATCAACGGACTCAGTAAAACGGTCCTTCTTATGGCTTCTATGTTGCTGTCATATAAATTATCGTTGATTTTTTTGAAGCGTCTTTTCTCTTTTCCTTCTTGATTGAAAATTCGAATTACTTTTATGCCAGAGAGAAATTCGTGTATCACTAAATTGAGCTTTTCTGTCTGTTCTTGTACCCTCTTAAAGAAAGGATAGGCTTTTCGGGTGATATGAATGATAGAGAACAATAGGATAGGAAGGATAATCAGTAAAATGGAAGAGAGTTCCTCGCTGATAGATAGAACCATAAAGATAGATCCGATGAACAAAATGGGCGCACGGTAGAGCAGTCTCATTGATGATTGAATAACGCCTTGTATTTTGTTGACATTGGTGAAAATGCAGGTGATAAGGTCTGATGGTTGCGTTTTGTCTAACTCCGAAAACGAGAATAGCGATGTTTTTTCGAAGATTGTTTGCCTGATTCCTGATCCTACACCGTATGCTACAATACCTGCGGCAAAAATGGATAGTAGTCCGCCAACCATACCAACCAAAGATATAATGAGCATTTTGATGCCCAAAGGAAGAAGCACCTCTGGGTTGTGAAGGAAAATTCCCTGATCTATAATCTCGGACATAAAGAAAGGTAGAGCCAATTCTGCACAGACTTCCGTTCCCACCATCAACGGGGAAAGAATCGCCCAAAACAGGTGAGGCTTTATGTATCTGTATAGAATCATTTACAAAATGTCCTTTTTGATGCGTCTGATGAAAGAAGAGGAAAAACGAAATATCTAATCGCAAATGTACTAAAACGAAAAATTTTAATAGTTTGTTTTGTTGCGTTATTTGTGCTATAATGTTAAATTTGCGGAGAATTTTGGTAGAATGGCTTCTTTAGAAGATGTTGAAGAAAAATTGGCAGTTAGTGTGCGTCGTTTGATCGTTAAGTATGACGAACTCAAGATGCGGAATAACGAGTTGACTCAAAAGTTAATGTCGTTGGAAAGTCAACTTTCGGAGACGGAGGAGAAACTGAAAGATTGTCGCAAGGAGTTGCAAGATATGCGTTATGCTAAGGCGACGCAGGTATCTGAACAGGAAGCGAGGAAGATGCACAATCGGATGCTGAAATTGGAGCGGGAAATTGAAAAATGTGTGACTCTTTTAAATGAATAGCGGGTGGACTGAGTTTTCTCGGAACCGATAGAGGAGTTGGCGCATTTCCTCAGAAATAGAAAGTAGACGTTGGATACCATGAGTGAAAAGGCAGACTCAAAATCTGAAATTTCTCCTGAGAAAGAAACATCAAATGAACGTTTCAAGATTCGCGTTCAAGTGATGAATAGTGTACTTGAGGTGAACATAAGACGTTCTGACGAGGTCTATTTTAGAGAAGGAGCAAAGCTGGCCGATGGTAAGTACAGCGGATATGTTTCTTCATATCATGGTGAAAAGACTGGGGTGGATGATCGTTATTTTATGAAATTGACGGCTCTTGACCTGGCAATGCGCTGTGTAAAGTATGAGGCGGAAAAAGAGGAACTAAGAAAAAAACTGGATGATTTGGAAACCAGTATAAACAAGGTCATGAAATAATTTGAAGCAAGAATCATATAAGAAAAGGCCTTTCATTTGTCTTTTAACCTTCTATTATTATCCCGAAATAGACTGAGAACTCGCTTTCACCCCTTTATAACTGAAGGACGGTGGGGCTTAATTGTATTTGTATTATAATAAATTTATCATGACATTAATTTCTGTTATAGTAGCAGTAGCAGCTTTATTGGTCGGCGCTTTGATTACTTGGGTGGTTATGAACACCTTGCTCAAGTCGCGTACGGACAATATCCTTAAAGAGGCAGAGGCTGAGGCGAAGGTGCTTCGCGACAATAAAATGTTAGAGGTGAAGGAGAAATATCTCGCCCTCAAAACTGAGTATGAAAATCAGTGCAACCAACGTAACGCCAGAATGCAACAGTTTGAGTCTAAACTGAAGCAACGTGAGTCTCAACTCAACCAGCAACAGGCTGACGTTCAACGTGGTCGTGCTGAAAATGAGAATGTGAAGGAAAATCTGTCGAATCAGATGGATATGGTCAATGCTCGCAAGCAAGAGTTGGAGAAACTTAACAGAATGGCCAACGAGCGTTTGGAAACGATTTCGGGTCTCTCCGCTTCTGAGGCGAAAGCCAATCTGATTGAGTCTTTGAAAGAGGAAGCCAAGACGGACGCTATGTCATATGTCAACGAAATCATGGAAGAGGCTAAGATGACTGCCAACAAGGAAGCTAAACGCATTGTGGTTCACGCAATTCAACGTGTGGCTACCGAGGCTGCTATCGAAAACTCTGTTACCGTGTTCAATATTGACTCTGACGAGATTAAGGGACGGATCATTGGGCGTGAGGGTCGAAACATACGTGCTTTGGAGGCGGCAACTGGGGTTGAGATCATTGTGGACGATACGCCTGAAGCAATCGTCCTTTCTGCATTTGATCCTGTTCGTCGTGAAATCGCTCGATTGGCTCTTCATCAGTTGGTTACGGATGGACGTATACACCCCGCTCGTATTGAAGAGGTGGTGAATAAGGTGAAGAAACAGGTTGAGGAAGAAATTATTGAGACAGGTAAGCGAACAACGATTGACTTAGGTATCCACGGATTACACCCCGATTTGATTCGTTTGATTGGTAAGATGAAGTACCGTTCTTCCTATGGACAAAATTTGTTGCAACATGCTCGTGAAACAGCCAATCTTTGTGCTATCATGGCCGCAGAGTTGGGCTTGAACGCGAAAAAAGCAAAACGTGCAGGTTTGCTTCATGATATTGGAAAAGTGCCAGATGACGAGCCAGAATTGCCACATGCTATTTTGGGTATGAAATTAGCGGAGAAATACAAAGAAAAACCTGATGTATGCAATGCCATCGGAGCTCACCACGATGAAATAGAGATGGAGACTTTGATTGCTCCAATCGTTCAGGCGTGTGACGCTATTTCGGGTGCCCGCCCAGGTGCTCGTCGCGAAATCGTTGAGGCATACATCAAACGTCTGAATGATTTGGAGAAGATGGCTCTTTCTTATCCTGGAGTCGTAAAGACTTATGCAATACAAGCGGGTCGCGAGCTTCGTGTGATTGTAGGTGCGGACAAAGTGGATGATAAGGAAATTGAAAAGCTTTCGTATGATATTGCAAAGAAAATTCAGGACGAGATGACTTATCCAGGTCAGGTTAAGATAACGGTTATTCGTGAAACGCGTGCGGTAAGCTACGCAAAGTAAACGAGGAAAGATAAAGCAATGGGTTTTCATTGTAATTTTTTTGTTCAGGAAAAGAAGCAGTGTTCGTTAGAGCCTGCTTCTTTTTTTATGATTTTTTTGCATTTGTTCGCTTGCATAGAATGAAAAGACTGTTTATTTTTGTTTCTGACTACAGCGGTAGATTGTCTATTGCAATGTTCCGAAAGGGAAGTCTCGTAATAAATGGGGATGACTGGATTTGACAGCGGGCAGAAGTGGTAGGTAAGCATGCAGTGCGCTGGTGGCTAGCACTATAATCTGGAGACCAAAAATTTAACTGGCGAAAATAATTACGCTCTTGCTGCCTAACCGAATAACAGTAGGTTTTGGCTTAATCTAAACACAGGTGTTTAGACAAGACTTCTCCCCGATGCTAAGTCCTGAGGCGGTCGGAATAGGAGGAGTGGAAAAGTCGGGAATAGCTCGGATGCGCCTCGGCATCTGAGTGAAATTTAGAGGATAAGGCGGCAGTTGGTGGTCTTGGTCTTGCTGACGCACGAAAACCAAAGTCAAGAATAAGCATGTAGAAAGCTTATGATTTCCTCGTTTGGACCAGAGTTCGACTCTCTGCATCTCCACGGTTTTTTAGGCCTGCCAAAATCAATCGGTTTTGGTAGGCTTTTTTTATTGGAAATACTAATCAACGCAAAATTGGATAAGCAGACATTTTTTAATCCGACAGCAAATAATTTTGATTTTCTTCGTTTCCTCGCTTCGTTTGGTGTCTTTTCTTGTCACTTTCTAATCTTAAATCACATCAATCGAGGAATGAGTCCCGAAACGATGGTTTGTGTTTTTTTTGTCATTAGCGGAATTTTGATTTATCGTAGTTATGAGCGTTGCGACTCACTGAAAGTTTATTGGGAAAAACGAATCAGAAGGATAGTGCCGATTTATATGTTAGTCGTTTTGTTGAGTGCTGTTGCTGCTGTGTCGTTGTCAACTTTGCCGTGGAAAGAATATTTTCTATCCTTGGATTTATATAAATATCTTTTTTGGAATGCGATTTTTATGAATTTTATGCATCCTGATCTGCCAGGAGTGCTGGATGGCGCGGCCATTAATCCCTCTTTATGGACGATCAAAGTAGAACTTTTCTGCTATTTTCTAATTCCGCTTATCTTTGGGTTAGTGAAGAAAACGACGAAAAAGGCGATGATTTGGGTATCTGTGTCTGTTTGTGTGTTGTCTGCGTGTTGTCGTTCCTCAGCGGAATGGTTTGAAATGCCTGCCTTTGACATGGTTGGAAAATATTCATTGGTAGTTGCTTGTTTCATGGTGGGAGTCTGTATCTATCTATATTTTGAAAAAATCGTTAATTTGAAATACAGATGTTTTTTAACGGTAGTTGCATTGATTGTGTTATCGGTGGACGGATTCGTTTCAAATTTATTGACGCCAGTGTCTGTTGGAATGATTGTTTTCGTCCTTGCGTTCGGCTTTAAATTCTTAAATGGATTTGGACGAGTAGGTGATCCGTCCTACGGATTGTATTTGTGTCATGGACCAGTTATTATGTTCTTTATTGGTTTGCAGATGCCTGCAAGCTTTTCGGTGTATGTTCTTGAATCTGTTATTGTTTTGTCTTTTTCTTTCTTCTCCTGGCATCTATTTGAGAAAAGGCTTTTAAAAAGAAAAAATAAGAAAAAGCAGATAGTCAACTAACTATCCGCTTTGTGCGGAAAGACAGGGATTCGAACCCTGGGAACAGTTACCCGTTCACCGCATTTCGAGTGCGGCCCGATCGACCACTCCGGCATCTTTCCAATCGTTCTTTTGTTTTTGCTTTTTTGAACGCAATGCAAAGTTAACTTTTTTTGTATATAGCGTCTGCTTATTTTATGTTTTTTGTTAATCTTTTTTCTCTAAGACAATTCCATTTGGACGAATGACCATTTTTTCGGGGATCTGACTTCTGTCTATCACGGCAGTGTCGCAAGAACCGTCTGCTTTGTGAAGCAATAGCAAAATATCAGACACAACTTCCCAGCTTCGGTAACTTACGGGTATGTTTGTGCAGTTGACGATGTTTAATGCCATTAACTCAAGACTAGCTTGCTTCCCTCCGTTTTGACTAACTTCTTGACGCATCCAGAGTCCTTTTGTGCTTTTTAGACAACGTGTGAAGTTGTCGTCTATATTTCTGAAAGAAACTACCAATTTGCGGTCTTTCTCTTTTTGTGGCGTTCCTAAGACAATTTCAACTTTGTTGCCTGCGGTTAGATCGCCATCCATCTTTGCGCCTTCCGCTATGTAATAGGAATAGTTTGCTCCCGATCCATTAAGAACGATTTCAATCAATCCCATAGAACTACGGTCGGTCAGCTGTCCTTGAATGGTGTCAAAGGAAATGTAGTCGCTTTTGGAAACTGATTTTGAACATGAGCTTAAAAAGGCTAAAGAGATGCTAAACAAGATTGCGGAAATCGTTGATTTCATTATTTTCTGTGTTATTTGAATCGTCATATTTTTCTATTATAGTCTTATAATGCCTTGTTTATGCTTATTTTTTTGTGCGTGATTGCACAAAAAGGCGAATTTTGAGCAATTTCTATCTTCAAATGGACAAACTCTCAGCAAATTTATCTAATTTTGCCGCGCTAATAAAAACAATTAGACAAGAAATAAAATTAACGTATAACCTATGCGTTGATGTTGGTGTTGAAAAATGAAGAAAAGTATAGATGTTCCATTACTAAAGAGATGAAAAATGAGATATTACGAGACGGTGGCGTTCAATGAAGCGTTGAAGATTTCTATCAGAGAAAATTGGGATGCGTTGGCGATGACCAACTATGCTAACGGAGAAAATTTTACCTATGCAAGGTTGGCTGAGAACATTGTAAAGATGCATTTGTTGTACAAAGAATTGGGAATCAAAGAAAATGACAAGATTGCATTGGTTGGGAAGAACACGCCTGAGTGGGCTATTGTTTTCTTGGCTACTGTAACATTTGGTGCGATTATCGTACCGATACTTCAGAATTTTCCACCTGATGATATTCACCACATTGTAAATCACTCTGGATCTAAGTTGCTCTTTGTCAGTGATAATTTGAAAGAGTTGATTGTAGAGGACAATATTCCAAGTGTGAAGTGCATTTATTGTTATACGGAGAAATATTGTGTTCATAAGAATGTCAAAAGTCCTATACCTCAGAAAATCCAAGAATTAGAAATGCTATACAGTAAGTCATATCCGAAAGGAATTAGAGTTGAAGACTTGCATTTCGCAGAGAAGAAGGATGATGAGTGGTTTTCCATTAATTATACTTCTGGGACGACGGGGTTCAGTAAAGGTGTGATACAGACTTGTGGAAATATAAAGGGGAATATTTCGTATGTGCAAGAGTGTAAGGCTGCTTACAAAGGAATCAAAATCTTAAATTTTCTTCCTTTGGCGCACACGTATGGGTGTTCTTTGGATTTCCTTTCTCAAATTACGGTTGGAGCGCATATCACGTTTTTGAATAAAGTGCCTGCTCCAAAGGTGTTGCTGAAGGCTTTTGAGGAAGTTCGTCCAAATATTATCTACTCGGTACCGTTGATTGTTGAAAAATTCTATCGTTCGATAGCGGAGCCTGTGTTGAAATCGCATGCCGATTTGAGTGAGTCTCTTTTAGAAAGTAAAATATATCCTCAGCTGAGAGAGAAGATGATGCAAGCGTTTGGTGGAGAGTTTAGAGAGGTTGTTGTGGGAGGAGCTCCGTTGAATCATGAGATAGAGGAGAGCTTGAAGAAGATAAAGTTTCCTTTGGCAGTGGGATATGGCATGACAGAGTGCTCTCCACTGATCAGTTTTGCACATGAAGATGAGTATGTCATAGGATCAGTAGGAAAGGTATTGCCGAATATGGAAGCAAAAATTGATTCAGAGGATCCTGAGAATATTCCCGGAGAAATCATAGTTAAAGGACAAAACATGATGCCTGGTTATTTCAAAAATGATACAGCAACGAAAGCGACTTTCACAGATGATGGTTGGCTGAGGACTGGGGATATTGGTGTTTTAAAAGATGGTTATCTTTTCATAAAAGGGCGTTGTAAGAGTATGATTTTGGGACCTTCAGGACAGAATATATATCCAGAGCAGTTGGAGGCAAAAATGTCAAATTTGCCGTTTGTTTCTGAATCTCTGATTGTGGAGAATGAGGGAAGATTGGTTGCCCTTGTTTATCCAGATTTTCGAGCCATGGATGAGATTAACATCCAAAAGGAGGATTTGTCGAATATAATGGAGGAGAACAAACGTAGGTTTAACAAAAGTGTCGCTAATTATGAACAAATTTCCGAAATAAGGCTTTATCCTAAGGAATTTGAGAAGACACCGAAGAGGAATATCAAGAGATACCTTTACGAGAGTCATAAATGAGAAGATTTTATAGAACTTAGATGTGTCGCTAATGTTATAGCGACACAATGTTTTATATTTGTACAGCCCCATTAATAATGGGGAGTCTTTTTTATAGTGTTAGTAATTTGAACAAAAGACAATATGATGAAGAAACTTTTATCTATTTTGGCGGTGCTATCCGCATGCATAGCGGTTCTTT
>CAVKBM010000004.1:0-77335 GCA_963654355.1 Bacteroidaceae bacterium
GGTAAAAACCAGCAGATTTACAGTCTGCCCCATTTGGCCACTCTGGTACACGCCCAAGACATTTCAAATAACTTCTTTTTTTTGAGCCTCTTGTCGGATTCGAACCAACGACCCCGAGATTACAAATCACGTGCTCTGGCCAGCTGAGCTAAAGAGGCAAATACGCACCAACACAAAAGCGTTCTTCCGAATTGGTGCGCAAATGTAGACATTATTTTCTTTCCGACAAAATATTCAGACTTTTTTTTGCCTATTTTTTTGCCTCGTTTGCTTTCTCCTTCGCCTTTTGGATAGAACGAATCATAGCATCCATAGCATTATCAAACGCCTCCTCGAACGAATCGGCTGTCTTGGTCACCACCAAATCGTTGCCTGGGATCAACACCTTCAAGAGAACTTCCTTGTTGTTTGAAGTCTCAGGCTTAACCACCTGCAAATTCACATCAACATTGGTAATCTTGTCTGAGTACTGCTCCAATTTAGCAACCTTCTTCTGAATAAACTCCTCCAAACTAGCCTTTACATCAAAATGAATAGCCTTTACTGTAACCTTCATAATCTTTCCCTCCATAATTTTATGCTCGAGGATGAGCTTGTTTATAAATCTTTTGCAACTGTTCGAAAGTCAAATGGGTATATATCTCCGTCGCAGCCAAATTTGAATGTCCGAGTAACTCTTTTACCGCATTAATCTCGGCGCCATTGTTCAACATAGAAGTCGCAAACGTATGACGAAGCACGTGCGGACTTTTCTTTTTTTGCGCACTAACCAAAGCAAGACTTTGATGAACGATACGGTAAACTAACATAGGATAGAGCTGCTCCCCATTATCACGTCGGAAAAAGAAACCTTTCTCGTCTGTGAGCATCACTTCCTTCCGTTTTTGAAGGTAGACCTCGAATGATTTTTTCAATGTGTCGCCAAAGGGTATTAAACGCTGTTTCTTTCCTTTTCCAAACACTTTTACCACCATCTCCGATAAATCCACATCCACATCCCTCATTCCTATCAGCTCTGCGCAACGTATGCCCAACGTATAGAAAGTTTCTATAATAACACGGTTACGAACACCTTCGAAATCATCTGAAAAGGCTTCAGAAGCTACGCCATCTAATAGATCGTCCATTTCGTTGTCTTTAACAAAGGCAGGCAAACGCTTCTCTCTCTTAGGAGGAACTATCCCCTTCATAGGAGAACTCTTAACGAATCCCTGTCTTAAAAGAAACTGGTAGAATGCCCGAAGAGCAGAGAGCTTTCTGCAAACGCTACTTGACTTTTCTCCCTTTCTCATCAAACTAACAATCCACGAACGGACATCATTAGTAGAAACCTCTTTGTAATCAAAAACATCACCCATAAGCTCCTTCAAAAAGTCATCAAACTGAAGCAAATCTGTCTGATAAGAAAGGCAGGTATGCTCAGAAAGACATCTTTCATACCTTATGTATTGGATAAATTTTTCGATTAACATTTTGAGTACATCGTTCCAACAGAACACCGATAACTAAAAGACCACTTGCGTTTAAGTGCATTACGAAAATAGGACTATTTTGTAAACAAAGCAAACATAACACATATTTTTTCCATAAAATCGCAAGAAAAAAAGAAAGGGCATGATAGAAATCACACCCTTTCATAGACCTTCAAAGAAAATATATTATTCTTCAGCTCTTCTCAATTGTTGAACATAGATTGCGTGAATCTTTTGTTGACGTTTAATAACAGATGGCTTTTCGAATTGCTGTCTTGCTCTCAATTCCTTGATGACACCTGTCTTCTCAAATTTTCTTTTGAATTTTTTTAAGGCTTTTTCTATATTCTCGCCTTCTTTTACTGGTACTACGATCATAATCTTATTAATGTATTACTTTGTTATTTACGAGCATAAACCTTTGAAATAAAGAAAACAATACTCCAAAAGCGACCGCAAAAATAGAAATTGTTTTTTACACTACAAAAAAAAGAGTGGATTTTATGTTAGTTTTTCTAATTTTGCAAGAAAAGACAGAAAATATGGAACATGACATATATGTAAATCGGATTAAGAAGATCAAAGCGCTGATGAAAGAAGAAGGAATTAACGTATATCTTCTACCCCATAACGATCCACATTTCAGTGAATATCCGGCAGAACATTGGCGTTATATACAATACATATCGGGATTTAGTGGTTCAAACGCATTTTTGATGCTGTCGGATCGAGGCGATTATCTGTGGACGGACTCCCGCTATTACCTACAAGCGGAAAGAGAATTGAAGGGGACGGGGATACAGATGATGAAAGAAGAGACAGAAATCCGTTGGGAAGACCTTATCAAAAATGAATATGGAGAAGCTAAGCCGTATATCTTATTTGATCCTTTATTGTTCTCTATCAATGACTTGAAGAAGATTGAGGCTTTATCAAGAGAGATAAAAATAGAGCTCACCGAGAATTTCATTTCCACAAAGGAGTTGGATGAATTGCCTGACAAAAGAATCTTTCTGTACACAAAAAATAATTCGGGATGCGATTTTTCGGAGAAGAAAAAAAAGATTTTTGAGCATACAAAGGCAGACTATGTGTTTCTTTCATCATTGGAAGAAATTGCGTGGACATTTAACTTACGGGGAGCGGACACTCCATACACGCCTGTAGCAATTGCGTACGCATTGTTGGGACAAAAAGAATCTTACCTATTCATAAAAGAGAGGAAAGTACCAACTTCTGTAAAAGAATACTTTAAGCAAGAGAATATCACCATAATTGATTACGACAGAATTGATCAATTTCTGCTAAGTGAAATAGCGTTTAGCAAGAAAAAGGTTTCTGTTGATTTAAATCTGACAAACGCACATATCTTCTTATGCATCCTTGGAGATAATTATGAGGGAGAGGAGAAATTGCCAGAGACGATAATCAATGAAGCATCGCCAGTAGAGATGTTGAAGGCGGTAAAAAACGACATTGAGACTCAGAATCTGAAACACGCACAGATAAAAGACGGAATTGCGTTAGTCAACGCATTTTTTGAGTTGACAGAGAAAGTGGAGAACGATATTCGCATCACAGAAGCAGATGTATCAGAGATATTGAAACGTCACAGAAGCGAGCAAGAAGGCTTTTTTTGCGAAAGTTTTTCAACAATAGCAGGTTATGGGGCGAATGGCGCGGTTGTACATTACTCTGCGACAAAAGAGAATTGCAAAGAAATAGGTAAAGAGAGTCTACTCTTGGTCGATTCTGGAGCTAATTATTTTGAGGGAACGACAGATATCACCCGTGTTTTCTGTTTTGGAGAACCCACGCAAGAGCAGAAACATGACTATACAGTCGTTTTGAAAGGACATATTGCCTTAGCGACGGTCAAATTTCCCTACGGAACAAGTGGACACCAGTTGGATGCCGTCGCCCATGCGCAGTTGTGGAACGAGGGAATGAATTACGGGCATGGAACAGGACACGGCATCGGTCATTTTTTATGTGTCCACGAGGGTCCGCAGAGAATAAGTGCAAGAGGAACAGAAACGCCGTTAGAGGTCAACATGGTACTTTCAGATGAACCTGGAGTATATCGGACAGGGAAACATGGCATAAGAATAGAAAATATGATGATAGTCCGACCATTCGAAGAGAATGAATTCGGCAAATTTTTGCAGTTTGAAACAGTAACACTCTTTCCATACAACAGGAAACTCATTGACCGCCAAATGCTTACAGAGAAGGAGATTGAGTGGGTTAATCAGTATAACCGGAGAGTTTACGAAAAGATTTCGCCACACATAAAAGAAAACAAGGTTTTGAATTGGCTGAAAGAAGAAACAAAAAAGGTGTGAAAACGTGGACGATAACATTTATATGTGTTAATATTTAACTATTTTCGCAAAACATACGTTATAGAAGGAAAAACGATATAGTAATACAATAGAAATGAGAAAGATTTTAGTTTCATTACTCGCCGTATTCACGACCCTATCGATGATGGGAGCAGACGGATATACGGGAGCGACGACAGCCACAAAAACGACAGCCACAAAGAAGGCAACTGCAAAGACTGGAAATAAGAAAGGCTACAACATCGAGATCTCGGTCAGCAAAATGCATAATGACACCGTATTTTTGGCCTATTATATGAATGGGAAGACCTATTCATGCGATACGACCGTGCTGAATGCAAAGGGTATCGGGAAATTCTCGAAGCCTGAAAAATTAGACGAAGGCATCTACATTGTTTATTTCAATGCGAACAAGTATTTCGACCTTTTAATCGGGCAAGACCAAAACATTAAGTTGACCGTCGACACAGCAAAAATCAATGAATACAAAGTAGAAGGAGCGTCAGAAAGCGTTGATTTTCAAGGCTATTTCAGTTTCTTAGGAGATATGAACAAACAACGCAGAGAGTTGAGAGACAAATATCATAACATGAAAATTGACTCTGCAGAATACTATGGCACGATAGACAAGATGACGGAGAAAGTCGAAGCACATCAAAAGAGTGTCTTAGATGCGCATAGCAATGATTTTTTAGGAGCCTACATTAAAGGGACAATGCCCGTAGAAACCCCATTAATGGAGGATTTGCCCGATTCAGTGAGAGGAAGAGCGAGATACCAATACTTCAAGCATCACTATTTTGACAACATCAACATGAGTGACAGAAGGTTCTTGCGCACTCCATACTATCCCAGCATGGTAGACGAATATATCAGCCATCATATTTTGCAAGACCCAGACACATTAGTCGATGCGGCAGTCAACATGATAGAAAAAAGCCGTGGAGACAGTTTGACCTTCCAAGTTATGACCAGCAAGATGATCAACTATGGAATATCGAGCAAGATGATGGGAATGGATAAGATGTGGTATATGATTGCCGAGAAATATTATTTCTCAGGGTTAGCCACATGGGCAGACACCGCATGGGTAAACACATTGAAGAAAGAGGCGAAAAAGATCCGTTACTGCATGGTAGGCATGCCAGCCAGAGACTTGTTGGTAAGAGACTCTACAGATGCGTTTGAGAAATTGAGCAAGCAAACGGCAGACGTAGTTTTGGTATATTTCTTTGAGCCATCATGCGGACATTGCCGACACACGACACCGATTTTACACGACACCGTCTACTCAAAATACAAGGATAAAGGTTTTGAGGTGTTCGCCGTATACACACAAACCGACAGACAAGAGTGGATGGACTTCGTGCATAAGCACCATTTAGAGGATTGGGTGAACGTGTGGGATCCCTATAGAGAATCGTGGTTCTGGGAGTATTACGACACCTCCGCGACACCTGCCTTGTATTTGTTGGGCAAAGACAGAAAGATTATCGCCAAGAAGATTGACACAAACACGCTTGACATGATTTTGAATGAAGAGTTGATTGTCCGCAAGGGATTGGACAAGAAGACAGACAAAGCGGAGCAGACGAATAGCAGCAATGACTCAAAGAAGAGTTCAAAGCCTACAAGATCCAAGAAAAACAGATAGGAAAAAACGGACAAAGATAGTTAGCCGCTGTACGAGAGAAGTCGTATAGCGGCTAAACCATAAAATAGAGGAAATAAAAACAAGAGGAAATGGCGTTAATAAAGAGCATAAAAGGAATAGAGCCAAAGATCGCTGAAAATGTGTATTTAGCAGAAAATGCGGCGATCATCGGAGAAATAGAGATAGAAGAAGGCAGCAGTGTGTGGTTTGGAGCCATATTGCGAGGCGACGTCGGATTGATACACATTGGAAAGAATACGAACATACAGGATGGATGCGTATTGCATGCCTCGTATGGAAGTTCCACCGTGCAAATTGGCGATAACGTAACGGTCGGTCATAACGCCATTGTGCATGGAGCGAAAATAGGCAACAATTGTTTGATTGGCATGGGTTCGGTAGTATTAGACAATGCAGAGATTGGAGAGAACACCATTATCGCCGCAGGAGCGGTAGTAACAAAAAACACGATTGTAGAGCCTAATAGCATCTACGCAGGCATACCTGCAAAAAAAATCAAAGAATTATCGCCCGAGCAGGCCCACGCTATGATGCAGAAATCGGCAGACGGATATCAACTGTATGCCAGTTGGTATCAAGAAGAAAGATAAAGAGTCTCAAACGACGTAGCCCATGAAAAACAAAAAACGCACTTTGATAGGGACTATCATCGTCATTGTATTGTCGATGATAGCCCTTCTTATCTATGTAAGAAGAGAAAAAATAGTAGAATCTGCACTCCGAAAAGAATTTTCACGCTTTGAAGAGAAGACAAAAGGAAAATTTACGTTCCAAAAACTCAAAATAGATGGGCTTTCAATTATCACATTCCATGGAATGACGCTCATATCTCCGGAAAACGACACATTGCTGTATGTAGAGATGTTGAAAATGCGACTAAGTCCTGTCTTTTTATTACATGGAGAAGTCAAGGTAACCGGCACAGAAGCACAAGGAGTCTGCCTCAACATAACACATAAAAAAGAAGGCAAAAACTATCAATTTCTGATTCAAGGAAGAGAAAAAAACAATAAAAAAGAAGAGAAAGTCGTTCAGAAAACCGACAAATTAGCTCAGATATACGGCTTGATAACAAAGAAATCGCCTAAAGAAATACGACTCAATGGTTGGAAGACAACACTGACGACAGATAGCATACAGCTATCCATCTATATGCCAGAAGCCACGTTGGAAGAACGAAAGTTTAACGCAATCATGCACATAGACGAAGAATACGGAGATGGGGGAAAAGAGCACATAAACGATAGCATAAAAAGAGAAAAAGAAAAAAACTATTACCTTTTAGAGGGGACTTTAGGCAAAAAGCCATCAGATTTCACCGATTTTCAGTTTTACGCATTGCAAGACAGCATCACCTTTGCCTATATCAAGAAGAAATTTGACACAGACATAGCATTTGACACTTTGAAGATGTCCATTTCGGTGGATAAAGACAAGGGAAAAGTGAAAATAGAGGGAAGAGCGACTATGTTCAAATCTCAGCTGTATAACAAAAAAATCTGTAGCGAAGAGATACGATGTCGGCAATTCTCAGTTGACTTTAAAAGTTTCGTATCAGCCAACCATATTGAGATAGACAGTAGCAGCACACTGAAAATCAACCGGTTTTCTCTTCACCCTTACTTAGACTGGCAAACGGAAGACACTGTGCAGAAAGTAGAATTTAATCTGATTAGAAGAGATTTCGAAGCACAAGATCTGTTTGATGCCATTCCAGACGGATTATGTAAGAACCTGAAAGGAATAAAAACAGAGGGTAAACTGAGTTATCAATTTCATTTCAGAGCAGAAAGCAATCAGATAGACAGTTTGGAATTTTCGTCGTCATTGACACCTAACCAGTTCAGAATCATAGAATTTGGGAAGACCGACTTTCGTAGAGTCAACGCACCGTTTCTGTATCACTATTATGAAAAAAACACATTAGTAGACACCTTCACGATAGGTGAAAGCAATCCAAACTATGTAAAGATAGAAGACGTGTCCCCCTACCTGACCCATTCCATACTATACTCAGAAGATGGACATTTCTTTCACCACAAAGGATTTTTAGAATTTGCCTTGAGAGAATCAATAATCAAGAATCTAAAAACAAAAAAATTTGCACGAGGAGGAAGCACTATCTCAATGCAACTCGTTAAGAATCTATGGCTTAGCAGAGAGAAGACATTAGCGAGGAAATTAGAAGAGGCGATGATTGTATGGTTGATCGAGAACAATAGGCTTTTGAGTAAAGAACGGATGTTTGAGATATACCTCAATATCATTGAATGGGGACCCCATATTTATGGAGCAAAACAAGCGGCACAATATTTCTTCTCGAAGAGTCCGAAAGAATTGACAATCGCCGAAGCCATATATATGGCAAGCATCATTCCGAAGCCTAAAAAATTCATGTGGTATTTTGACGACAAGCAGAATCTCAAGCCATTTTTGGAAGGATATTATAATCTCATATCAAGCAAATTGTTGCGTCATGAAATCATCACGGAGCAAGATACAGCGACACTCGTTCCCAACGTACGCCTAACAGGACCAGCAAAAGCGCTGCTGAAAGGGAAGGCGACAGACAGCACGGAGATAAATTCGGAAGATGAATTGTTTAACGACGATGACGAAGATATATTCAGTCAAGACTTAGAGTAACAATGACAAAAAGCAATATAATTAAAAATGAAAAGGATATACAAAACTGAGCAGATAAAGCAGTTAGATGCTTTGACGATGAAGTACGAACCAATTAAATCGTTTGATTTAATGAGACGTGCGGAGAACGCACTTTTCCCAAAAATGATGTGTAATTTGCAATACGGAGTAGAGAATGTCGTTATTGCAGGAAGCGGCAATAATGGCGGAGACGCATTGTGCGTGGCATACGATTTGGTAGGGCATGAAGAGAGTTGCACCATATACCTTGTCAATCCGAATAACAAACTGTCGGCAGACTGCGAAAAAGCGTACAAAAGACTCAGTAAGAAAGAAGATATAATCGTTGTTACCACGGCAGAAGAGATTGAGATACCCCAAGGTTGCAACATTATAGATGGGTTGTTTGGCAGTGGGTTGAATCGTCCGTTGGAAGGTGTATATGCAGACATTGTGAAGAAAATCAACCAACACGACAAAGAAACGATAGTCTACTCTATCGACCTTCCCTCAGGACTATTCGGCGAAGACAATAGTGCGAATAACAAAGAAACGATTGTCAGAGCTGATTATTCGTATGTATTAGGTGTTACGAAGCCTTGTTGCTATCTTGCTGAAAATGAGGAGTATTTAGGATATTGGGTGGAGGTTGATTTTGGAATAAACAAACAAGCATTAGCCGAGACCATCACCCCATTCTATCTCACAGAAAAAGAAGACATAAGCCCGTTGATAAAACCCCGCAAGATTTTTTCGCATAAGGGAACATTCGGACATTCATTGATTGTCGCGGGACAGTATGGCATGATGGGAGCAGCCGTTTTAAGCAGCAAAGCAGCGTTGCGAAGCGGTTGCGGACTCGTAACAGCGCATGTGCCACGCAAGGGGTGCGACATTCTGCAAATTTCTAATCCAGAAGTGATTCTTTCGTTGGATAAAGGAGAAGAACATTTCACTGGAATTGATTCAATAGAAAAATACTCGGCAATAGGAATCGGTCCTGGATTAGGGCAAAGCGAAGAGAGTGCAACGGCGTTACTTGATCTACTGAAAAAAAAGCCTAAAAATTTAGTGTTGGATGCAGATGCACTCAATATTCTATCACAACACCCTGAATATTGGGAATTTTTACCAGAAAACACCATTTTAACACCTCATCCAAAAGAGTTTGAGCGGTTAGTAGGCAGAAAAGTGTCCAACTACGAAGCTTGGATGGAGCAAATGAGAATTTCGCAGGAGAAAAAAGTCATTATCGTGTTGAAAGGCGCATATAGCAGTATTTCACTTCCGAACGGCACACTACACATCAACACCTCAGGCAACCCTGGCATGGCGACGGCAGGCTGTGGAGACGTATTGACAGGAATCATCACCTCTCTATTAGCACAGAACAATTCACCTGAAATAGCAGCATTGATGGGTGTCTTCATCCATGGATATGCGGCAGATATGGCGGTAGAACAACAAGAAGAGGAAGAGACACTGATAGCCAGCGACATCATCAACAATCTGCACTACTGCTTCTAAACGCTCCCTTCTACCATATAGTTGGAGAGACCTTAACGGTTTTTCTCCAACCAATCCAGAACAGACTGCCAGACAGTCTGTTTTTCTTTTTCGTTCAAAATCTCATGACGCATACCCAGGAAGAGACGCGAATCGACCGTCTTGTAGCCTACGTTACGCATCGTCTGCACTGCATTATCGAAATTATCCGCTCCGTCAATGCAAGGATCTTCCGTTCCTCCGATGAAATAAACGGGCATATCCGACTTCACCTTTTTGCCTATATGCGAATTCCAACTAAATCGGTTGTAGGTACGCCACATCAGCAAGAAAGAAGAACGATTTCCGCAAAGAGAGAAAGTGAAACCACAAAGAGGGTCGGCATCGTAGGCTTGAACGACAGCTTCATCAGTGCAAAGCCATGAGTGCTGTGATTTTGCCTCAGGAATATGGTCTAAATAATGTCCGAAAGTAAGCTTCTTCACAAAATCGCTTTTGTAACGCATACCCAAGAACAACCCCATTACGTTGACCAACACGATGGCGAAAGGGCAACCGAAACGATAACTTGGACTACCACAAACAATGAGCCCCGAGAGGTTGTCATCATATTTACGCACATAGTTGCGCACCACCATAGAACCCATGCTATGTCCCAAGAGGAAAATTTTCTTTCCAGGATACCGCTGTGCGGCGTAATCGTTCACTAATTTTACATCCTCGACAAGAGCTTTTGCGCCACCCGAGTACATATAGCCATAGTCGGAAGGCGACTTGACGCTCTCGCCATGGCCACGGTGGTCGTGAATGACGCAAAGATAGCCGTTGGATGCCATAAACTCCATGAAAGGAATATAACGTTCCTTATGCTCGCACATACCATGCACGAGTTGGAAGACAGCTTTAGGCTCGCAAGAAGGCTCAATGACAAGACCATATAGTGTTAGGTCGTCGTATTTTGATTTTAGAGTAAAGTGCTTCATACCAATTAGATTTATCTTCAACGAGAAATTTCGTTATGGCAAATGTAGGGACTTAGATTCAATCTTGAAGAATTTTTGCACTTAATTTTTGTAAAATTTGCACATTTTAGCTTCTTTCTGAGCACAATTTCACCACTTATAAGTTTGACAATCTGAGGGCTATCCGCAACGACTATCCGAAGTACGTCATTTCGCTGACGCCCTTCCTGACACGAGCCGACACTGACGGCATCACCCACCTCCATTTATTAGAGTTTTGAGGAAGGGATTGTAGGCATTACAATCGCTTTTCATTAGGAATTTTCTCCTGAAAAATTTCCTATATTTGTATAAGATTGTTTTTTTATGAAAGAGAAAATATCTGTCAGATTTTACAAAGACCGTGAGGTGAGAGCCATTTGGGACGATGAGCAGAACAAATGGTGGTTTTCCGTTCTCGATATTATCAGTGTGTTGAACGAACAAGACGACTATACTAAAACCCGCAACTATTGGAAGTATCTGAAAACCAAGTTAAAAAAAGAAGGAAATGAAGTGGTTAGTGCCACTAACCAGTTGAAATTGTTGGCTCCAGATGGGAAACGACGTTTAACGGACGTGCTTGACCAAGAGGGAATTACGTTGCTTGCCAAGAATTTTCCAAACACCAAAGCCTTGGATTTTCTTGATTGGTTCACGTATAGCGACAACACCATTGATGGTCAGAGTAGAAAAAAAGCGTACACATTATTTGAAAGCGAGCTCGTTGATTCAATAGCCGTAGGAACAATCCGCGGACTGCAGCAAATACACGCATTTCTTTTCGATGGACTTTATGATTTTGCGGGGAAGATACGAAAAGTCAACATTGCTAAAGGTGGATTTCAATTTGCGATGGCTCAATATTTATCTGAGACGTTGACAAACATTGAGAAAATGCCAGAAACTACATTAGATGAGATAATCAATAAGTATGTAGAGACGAACATTGCCCACCCATTTAGAGAAGGCAATGGCAGGTCGACACGCATTTGGCTTGACCTGATATTGAAGAACAGACTGAAGCGATGCGTCGATTGGAGTCAGATAAACAAAAACGACTACCTCGATGCGATGAGATGCAGTGTAGTAGATGCAAGTCCTATCAAAAGCCTTATTGTCGGAGCGTTAACCGACAAAATCAACGACCGAGAGATTTTTATGAAGGGAATAGACTACTCGTATTATTACGAGCAAGAGGATGAAGATTAGGGAACCTTTTCTCGCCACGACAAAGCCAAATAAATTTGTCTTTGTCGTGGCGAGAAAAGGTGTGCGAAAACAATACATTTTGACGCTCTACGTTCGACACAGTTAAATCTTTCACCATAGTAAGTCTATTATTAAGTACGAATTTAGCAAAAATTTATGACAAAACACATCCCTACAAACTCCCCTCTATCCGCTCCAACTCCCGAAACACCTCCCCTATCTTTGCTACTATGCGACGCTGCTCGGGGAGGGGGGGAAGAGGAAATAAGATTCTTGCGAAATTGTTTTTGTTTAGAATAGGAAGAGTTGTAGCAGAAGCATTTTCCTTTATTTGTTTTTGTGTAAAATTAGAAACACACACCATATAAAGGAAAACCGAAGACACCGCTTTCGATGGAATAATTGCATTTATCTGTTGATTGCATGTTCCATCAACGATAATCATTCCCGTTTTACCGATTGTTGCACCAATACAAGTTACTAAAACCGAATTTGCAGGGATTTGCCTGGAAACTTCATATCCTAATTGAGAAAGGTGATCATTTGCATATTTTGTATCTATTCCTTGTTCCAAATCTGTTGGTTTAAAGAATGGAATATCCCCATTGTAATATTCTTTCACATCTTTTGAAGGAGTACTTCCTGTAACAACATCTCCAATCTCACCCAACGTAGTCCAGCACCACCCCTCTGGCAGTTTGAACGGAGCTTCCTCTGCGGAGATTTGGACAGCTGGTTTAGCAGAGCGTTTCTTGCCCTTTTGGGCATTAGCTTTTTCGGTTTGAATGCGAGCAAGGAGGCAGGAGGCCGGCTCGTCGGCAGGGTCTTGCGGCACGAGTTGGCCATGGATGGCGAGTGAGAGGAGGCGAGAGCGGAGATAGGAGGTGTTCATGAGGGGGAGGGAAGAGTTTAAAGTTTTGCGTTAGGAGAATATTTTGTCACATCGAAATCGAAAGGTAATTTACTGCCTTTAGAGACAACATCTTGCACAAAAGCAGCACAGCCCTCTTGCGTCAATATCTTTCTGACGAAGGCATAATAGAGGAAATCCAAGGTGGTGAGATAGGTGATATTTTGCTCCTTGCAATAGTCTTTGATATCTCGCAGATTGCTACTTCCAATCACATTTTGCGTAAACCGACAATAGGCCATACATGCGCTTTCGCCCTTGCCATATTTTGTCAGAAGTTTAGCATACTCACGGCGCATTTCACCTTTAGGTTCAAAAGGAATAACCGTCAAATTTTTCATCCGAAGAGACTGATTATCTATTTGTTGCTGAAGAGTTTTCACCTCTTGATAAACAACACTCAGTATTGTATAATCATATTCAGGAAGTATGCTCGGCAACACACTTAGTCGATTAGCCTTAGAGAAATGAATCAGTACATCAGCGTCCAAAATAATCTTCACATTCTCCATAGCCGATTTTTTTCATTAACTCCCAATAATGACCTTCAGATATTTTCTCCTCATCGAACAGCTTCTTCGCTTTCACTCCATAGTCGCCCAATACGAGCCCTTCATTGCCACTATGATAGAGTGAAAGATCATAACCACGAAGGACAGCCTCGTGTTGCACACTGATATTCAGGAGTGCATCCGCAGTAGAAGCGTTTACAATCTTAAGGTTCTTCAGCCGATATACGAACGTAGAATGCGAGACACCGAACAACTGTTCCAAGCGCAGAGCCGTGTTGACAGAGGTAGAGCTGTTTTTCAATTCCTCCAAAGGGATGTTTGAAGCGAGAGCAATGCGTGGTAATAGCAACGCAGATGCGAACATATCTGCAGAATATTCAGATGGTTCTTTGCTATGGGAGTCAGTGCAGAAATGAGGTTTCGGGTTCTCATCATAGTAGAGATGATAGAGTTCATGCGCAATGGTGAAATGTTGCCTACCCCTTGTCGCATTGCTGTTGATGAGGATGAACCTTTTTTCATCAGCAGATTTCAAAGACAGTCCGAAAATATTCTTTGACATGGGTCGATAGACCGTCATAATGTTTAGTTGGCGTAAGGTAGTTTTCATATTGATTGGTTCATCGGGACTGATGCGAAGCATTGATCGCATTTTATCCGCAAGTTGTTCCGCCACGTCTGGTGTTATTTTTTTCATTGCGCCAAAATTTTATCCATTTTCATATAACTCATAACGATGTCTTTGAACGCAGCCACCTCTTTGAGGTCATCGTCACAAAGTTCATCGGCACGGAAAGCACAAACGAGCATGTTTTTCACTGCATTCTCATCCTCGTCAAAAAAAAATTCAAGGTCGCAACCAAAAAGCGAACCTGCATTCTCTAAGATTTCGATTGGCATATCCCGCATACCCGACTCATAGTTAGCGTAAGCCGACCGTTGGATACCGAGGAACGCCGCCACCTGCTCCTGCGTATAGTTATTAGCTTCGCGCAGAGCCTTCAGATTTCTACCGATAATTTCATTTTCAGACATAACCCACGATTTATCAGACTGTGGCAAAATTAAGAAAAATAAATTTTATATGGTGGTTTTTGCCACAGCTATTTGAGGATTGAAATGGATTTTTGACTATAAGCAACACCTAATTATAGCAAAATTATAATAGTTTCTCCAAATCTGCCACAGCGTTACTGATGGTTTGGCACTGGGCTTTTATTTCCGCCATCAACTCCTCCAAACTGCGTTCCTCTTCATCGCCTCCTTGGCGAATCCAAGAGAGGTCGAGCGAGGTTTTGTCGCGCGCAAGTAGTTCATCCACAGTGTATTTTCGCCATCTGCCCGACGGATTCTGATCGGGGTCGTAGGTTTCGGTGCGAGCGTGGATATTGTCTGGATTATAGCATTTCACAAAATCGTCTAAGTGGCGACGCTCCAACTTGTTGGTGGCAAGGGTGTGTTTGATATCTGTTCGATAGTCGTAGAACCAGGTCTCTGTCGTTTGTTGTCCTTTATTGAAGAACAAAACATTGGCTTTCACGCCTTGGGCATAGAAGATACCCGTCGGGAGGCGTAGAATGGTGTGCAGATTGAACTCTTGGAGGAGTTTCTTGCGAATCACCTCGCCCGCTCCACCCTCGAACAACACGTTGTCGGGCAGAACGACAGCGGCTCGGCCGTTTCTATTCAACATCAGCATGATGTGTTGTAAGAAGTTCAGCTGGTTATTCTTCGTCTCAGTATAGAAATCCTGTCGGTTAATGTCTACCGACCCTGCTGGACGAGTTCCAAACGGCGGATTAGCGAGGATAACGTCTACAAATGTTTCGGGAGCTTTCTCCAACGAGTCGGCACATGTTATCGGACTACGTTCCGTACCCACGCCGTGCAGATAGAGGTTCATCGAGGCGAGAGTAACGACAAGCGGTGTGTTATCCGTTCCGTGAAGAGCGTCATTGAGCAAGAAACGTTGTTTCTCCATATCCTGCGACTGTGTTTTCATATAGTCGAACGCAGCCAAGAGAAATCCACCCGTACCACACGCCGGGTCTGCCACCGTCTCGCCAATCTGAGGACGCACGCAGTCGACCATAGCTTGAATGAGCGGACGAGGGGTGAAATACTGCCCTGCTCCACTCTTTTTATCCTGACCATTTTTTTCGAGAATGCCCTCATAGATCGCACCTTTCACGTCGTTCTCCATGTTGAGCCACTGCTCCTCATTGATCATTGTGATTACCTTCTTCAGATAGACAGGTTTATCTATCTTGTTCTGCGCCTTCGTGAAGATGGTGCCAATCAGACTGTCTTCTTCACTGAGTTTCTTCAGGACCAATTCGTAATGGTCTACCAATTCTTCACCGTCTAAATTGACAAGGTCTTTCCATTGGCAGCCTTCTGGTATATGCGAATCCTCGCCGAAAATATCAACATTTACCGCATCCATTTTCAGGAAGAGCAGATAGGTAAGTTGAGTAATATAATCCGTGAAACCGATACCTTGCCCCGACAAGGTTGTTGCAAGATTCCACACTTTTTTGGTGAGCGACTGCTCATTTGGGGTATTCTTACTTGCCATGATATTTTATTTTCCTATTCTTACTTACGCCGTCTCCCTCATCACAACAAACCGAAAGACTGAAACGAGCGCCTCGTCGGCTTTGTCTTTATTGCCGAATGCCTGTATCAATTTGACGGCTTGTTGCTGACCTTTACACTCTTTGATCTCCTTTACAGTGCATGCGCCATTGGTAGCGATAAACTCCAAAATCTCACGCATAACGTTTTTCTGCGCTTCGTTGATTTCCATCTGCTTTCGTCCGTGCCAAAGGTTGAAGAACTGGTTCATCGAGGGCAGTAGACACTCCAATTTCTCCGTCTGATGATAGGCAAACCGCACAAGTTGAATAAGATTCGTGAGTGCATTTACTTCGTATTTTTTCGTACTGCATCCTTCTTAACGATTCCATAAAAATTCCATAACATATTGATACTAAAGCGATTATTATAGAGTTTCATTTTTTCTTCCAAATCCTTCAGTATGGCATAATTTATCGGTTCACCCGATTTGTTATAGATGATTCGCAACGCCTCTATTTTGTCCGCATTCTCTCTACAATAGGTTTCGAACGCTTCCGTGGTCGACTGTGCCTCCTCAACAGAGAAATCTGCAAAAATGAGTTCGTCGCTGCCTGGCTTCAACTCGCGCACATAGCCTGCCGCCAACTCAAGTATGTACTGGCGAGCATCCGCATGATTAGTAAGAGCAACCACAAGTGTCTTACGCTCCGCATTCGGCTTATTGTTATCCTCATACGAAGGCAAACTGCCACTTCCAAGGGCATCAAAAATGTCCTTCGCAATCTCCAACATATCAACACCCGACAAATCTCTGAAATTGATTTTCTGCTCGGTCGTCGCTTTTCTATTGATGAAAGAAAGATCAGACGCCAATCTGCGAAGATGCTTATCAGTCAACTCTCCGTGTGCTATTCGCTCCAAGAGCATCTTGAGTAAAACAGGCTTCTCGCCCAGATCATCGCCTGGCTCCGGCAACTCCATCGTATGCTCTGTAACACCCACACAATCGACCAAAAAATAGCAGTCCTTCGAAATCGCATTCGGTGTAACGGCTTGCAACTGGTCGTCGCTGATGGTACGCACGCCACGCCCCTTCATCTGCGTGTAGAGCGGAGCAGACTGCACATCGCGCATGAACACCACCACCTCAAGGGGTTTTACATCTGTACCTGTAGCCACGAGCGTGCAAGTAACAGCAATACGAAAATTTTGGTCATTGCGAAACTGACGGATCAACTCGTTGCTGTCGCCCGCCGAATAGGTGATGCTCTGCACATAACGCTGCATATCCGCATCGGGACATTTCTCGGCAAACACCTCGCGAGCAATCTTCACAATGTTATACGCATGATTTTCATTCAAAGCAAAAATCAATGTTTTAGGAATATACTCGTAGTTTTCCTCTCTTTCGGTGAACAATTGCGAATATATCACATCACGGAATGTCTCTAAAATCAATTTGATTTGCGAAGGATTGATGACGCTTCGGTTCAACTCCTTCTCCGTATAGTTGATGCAATCCTGACTCTTCACATCTTTCGTCTCGCCAGTGTACTTGCTAGTTTCACGCAGATTCTGCCCAATGGTGATAGCCCCACCACTTTCCGTCTCCTTTGTTTTGATTCTGAAAATACGACCATCAACATTGACTCCATCAACAATAGATTGTTCGTAGGTATAGTTCACCACAATGTTGTTGTTGAAGAACGCCTTCGTCTCGGGAATGGGTGTGGCTGTAAGACCAATCAGTCGAGCAGAATCAAAATACTCCAGAACTTTCTTCCAGTTGCCGTAAATGCTTCGGTGACACTCGTCAATGACGATTAAATCAAAGAAATTGCGAGGCAACATAGGATTTTCGGGCAACGCCATTTCCGTATCGGCCGAGTCAGCATCATCGTCGTCCGTGTCGTTGATTTCCTCGCCCTTCAAAAGGGAGAATAAGCGTTGAATTGTCGAAATGACAACATTGCTATCAGATGGAATCTTACACGAGCGGAGTCTATTGACAGCGTATATTTGATTGAATGGGTCGCCGTTCTTTGTCAATTTATAGGTGCCGAATTCATTTTCTGCCTGTCTGCCGAGGTTGTTGCGATCCACCAAGAAAAGGATTCTCTTCATCGGTGTATACGCCAACATTCGGTAGGCGACAGTGCATGCCGTATAGGTTTTGCCTGCGCCAGTCGCCAACACCATCAACGCACGTTTTTCTCCTGCCTTGAAACTTCTCTCCAAAGCAATTACAGCCTCATACTGGCAATCGCGCAAGCCTTTTTTCTTCAGAATCGGCAATCCGATGAAAGGGTCATTCAAGCCAAGCATCTCGGCCACTTTTTTGGGGCTATGCATTCTTCCGAGTTCGTCCCAGCGAGTGTTTGACTGCCAAAAATTTTAGAAAAGAAACACTTTGCCATTCGACTTGTAGAGGAAAGGCAGCGGTTTATTGGCATTGATAGAAGGACAGAATTTAGGACCTTTCCGTCCGTAGGTCGCCACTTGCTCGCTCACCACCGTCTGGGTCACGTCCACCTCCTCTTTTTTCGCCTCTAACACACCCACGGCCTTGCCATTGAGCAAGAGCGTATAGTCGGTGCGGAGGTTGCCGTTGGTAGGCAACTCCCGAATGGCGACAGCAGACATATCCGCCTCGAACTGGTCGCGGTTGATCACCGTCCATCCAGCCTCTTCAAGCCACTCATCTATCTTTTGTCTTGCTTTTTCTTCTGGAGTCATAGATTCCTACAAATATAACTTTTTAATGCTAAACTAAAAACAGGCAAACAAACAACCCAATCTACCGCCAAATAGCGATAAATTGGGCTACGGATATCTATTTTTCTCTTACTCCGTCACCTTCCGATATTTTCCCTCAATCAACAGCATGCCAGGCAATATCTCGCCACCGCTTGATTTTTTGAAGGCCGTATAATGGAGTTCAGAACCTTCGCTATGCTCGGAAGCCGCCGCATACCGATTGTCCCAAATTCTGCCTTTGATAGGCTTCACCGTGGCTACATATTTATAGGTTGTTCGCCCCGTTTCGGGATTGTATTTACGCTGCACCACCTGAAATTTACTCTTTTCGTTGATGCCCTCCTTCATTCCTATTTTACCTGCGTAAACCACATCTCTCCCCTCTTGCATCACATCGAATACGGGCGTTTTCACCTTGAAATCTTCATACTGCAACTGTAACGAGGCAATATTTTTATCCATCGACCGTGTACAGATAATCTTGATAAACTCGCCTCGATCATACTGACCTTTGAGTGCCGACTGATTATCATACTCATATTCATGAGCCACAAACTTCATTTGGAAGAGTGAGTCATTGTTCAAAAAGGCACTTATTTTCTCTGGATTGGGTTCGGACGTGTAATAATTCTTATAGAACACAGCCGCAATAGAATCGTTCCACTGCAATTGGAAAAGGTAAGAATGAGTTTTCACCTTGAATCCAGTATAGTCGTCGGTAATTTCTTTGAAAGCCTTTGCCATATCCGCTCCCGCCGTACTCCTTACTGCAGGGTGATACTGCGTTGTAACTCTTCCTCCTGGACCCACCGATGTCGTCGTCCTCGCAGGTTGGCTGGCAAGTCCATCCAACACACCTCCCAAAATCGTCATCGCAACCTGTGCCGCCTGCATTTGCTCCTCTACCGTCACATAGGTCATGTCGTTCACTAAAATGAAAGAATTATAAATCAAATCTTCTCCTGCATCCGACAACATCGCTATGCCACGAGCCGACTGCTCTGCTATCGCCACATCCATTTCCGAAGCATTATACTGACCACGTTCCTGAATCAATTTCATATCGAAATAGGCGCTATCCACCGAACTACCCTGCAAGTCGAACCACCGCGACACCATCATTTTTCCACACCCAAGCTCATTGAGTCTGTTTTCCAACGCTTTACCATTCTTCTCCACATCCCGCGAAGACAACCTTTTTCCCATCTCCGCTTTTATCAGACCATTAGATCGACGTTGCGCCCCAACCAAATCAGCATTATCTATTTCTCTGCAATTAACATTGTGCTCATTGTATTTGTCTGGCGTTGGCACTTTCATAAATGCCTCCCGAATATCCTTTCCAAATTCGTCTTCGCTATGATAAACCATCATTGTTCCCAAAGAACTACGGTTATACTCGGACAGCTCGCCAACCGATTTCTCTTGGGCGTATAGATTCAGAAAAAAAGCAGGGCAAAGCACGCTAAGCCCCACTAACAAATGTTTATTTAAATTCATTTTTTTGAGGAAATGCAATTATCGACCTAACCAAGTGAGATTTGTAGTGGTGGGTTGTTGCCCCTTTCCGTATGCCACACCTACTTCTTTCCATGCGCTGATCTTCGCTTTCTCAATATCAACGCCATCTTGGTATTGTTTCATCTCATATTTCCAATCATCCATCACTTTACCTTTCACCTCTTGATAGAGTTTCTGCGCATCTCCATAGCATTTCGCATCTGGATAGATTTGCGACAAATACTCTCCTACACGAGTTGCACCTTCTGCGTTCTGTGCAGCCATCCATTCGGACTTCGCCTTTGCTAAATTCTGATTACACTGATAGTCGATATACTCCTGATAAACACTATTACCTAACTCAATGGCTTCATCGTATTTTTCACATTCTGAAGGTATTGCTCCCAATTTAAAGAAAGCCTCCTCATATTTCTTCTGTTTGAGACATGACTTCGCCTCTTTGATAATACGACTCGCTTGAGAATCATAGTAGGCAACGATTTTCTTTTTTCCATCGCCGACGAAAGTCTCCATTGCAGGGGTGTTCACATTGATATGCTTAATCGCATCCATATAACTTTTCGTCTCGTTTGTGCCAACACCAATCGTCGTTGCAACTACGGTAGAATAAATTTTCTTATCGTAATAGTCAGCAATATAGAATGTCATCTCCATTTTTTGAGAGATCTGCGTTGGCGGACCAGGAACAATATCTTTGTCTGTAGGCGTAGCTACAACCGTAATGAAAAAACGGTCCAATGCCTCTGCCGAAGCCACACCATTTTTCGACAACAACTGATTCAACTTATTAGTCAACTGCACTTTTGCCATGTCAGGGAAAGGTTGCGGGAAATCCTCCATCACAACCGCTAAGGCGATAGACGAACCTTTCTCGTCAAACGACTGTGCATTCACAGCACACGAAAGCTCCAAAATTGCGGAGATTATCAAAAATATCTTTTTCATCAAATTTCAATTTTAAATGTTTATTCTTACTCGTCTTTCAGATTTTTCATTGATCACAGAATCAGAGAGATTTTACTTCTCTCCGATGATGACAACAGCCTTTCCTAAACCGCGAGCAACCACCTTGCAAGTCAAGTTGTATGGGGCTTTCTTCAAGAAAGAACGAAGCATACGTGCGAATCCTTCCGTGTCAATAGCCATTCCATTCTCTTTGTAGAGCGGGATACGAACTTGTTCGTAACGAAGCAAATTCTCTGAACCATCTATTTTTGAAAAACGACCAGATACGGTGTTAGCAGCCATCCAATTGTCAATAGACTCACCCAACTCTTCGCCCCCAAACTCTGACTCTAAGTCAACGCCTGCACCATTATCGAACACACGCACCTCAAGAGCAACCTCGCGCCCATTCGTCAACAGGTCATCAAAATGGCTCTGTAAACGATTGTTGAAATTATCAATCTGTGCCAAGACAGCCTCCTGCAAAAGCTGAGCCGTAGTGGCAGAAAATGAAGGTGCGCTCACACCATTAGCACTTCCAATACTCTTGTTGGTGTATGAATCTTTTCCCTCCATAATATAGGTGAGAATAGACTTCGGGCCTTGATTCTCAATAGTCCAAGTAATCTCTATGATAATGTCGGCTTTTGCAGTGCGACGAAGGCGATCCAACGGACTCTCCGCCAAAGAAGCACCCGAAGTCTTGCTTAAAGTCAAATTATCCTCTGCCGTACTTTGGTTGATCGATTTGATTGTGGCTTCCAAGTCTTTAAGAGGGAAACCACGCTCTGCCATCAAATCATTGATAGTCGAAATCACCATTTTAAGATTCATATCATTCTGAAGAGCTCTTGAATAGTCTGGAATGATAGACTTTGCACCCTGATTATCATATTCAGTAACATATCCGTTCTCGTTACACCACGCATCGCTCGGAACAACCATAATCGTAGGCTTCTTCGCTTGTGAGAACGCGGCAACTGCCAATAACAATGACACTGCCAATAACATTATCTTTTTCATCTAACTTTCTGTTTATTAACGTATTATTAAATCATTCGGTCACCTTCAGAATTCCATCTTGAATCAACCGCTCTTTCAATTTGCCACCATACACGCAAACGGTTGTTTCGCAAAGAGACTGTCCGTCCGCTCTCGCCCACTTACTAGTTAGCCACTTGCGCTCTTTTACAGAGCAGAACTCTAAGTAAACTCCCTTGTCTTGAAAGAAAGTGTTAAAATAGTCGGCATACTTATCTTTTGCGTTCACCTCCAAAAGTAAAGGTTTAACGGGTGACAAATTCAGCGAACTGCTAGGCTCAAGACCTTTGAAAATAACATCATAGACTGCTTGTTTGCGAGCCTCCTCAAGAGCATCTACAGCATTACGACCTCTACCCCACGAACGCACGGTATATGAACCATCACGTTCGGTAGCGATATATTGTGTCTTATAGTCATAATAAGCCTGCGATTTTTTTGTTCCACAAGAAGAAAACAAAGCAACCACCGACATAAGAAACAACAATCTTAATATATTCTTTACACACACTGATTTCATATCCAATGTTTTTTTTCAAAAAGACTCTATAATAATAAAGACATTTTATTGATTAGAAACCGCTGCTCAACGACTTGATTACTCCAGCCTGTTCCAAAGCCTTGCGAAGTTGGTCTTTCTGCACAGTCACCGTAACACCCACCTTATATTCTCTCTTCAGCTTAATCACCTCCTTTGAGCCACTTGTCAACTGAACGTACTTCAAATATTCACCTCCATCCGAGAAGAAACCGTCAAAATAGTCTTCAAACTCTGTCTCAACTCCTGGATTAGAAGCCAAAGCACGCTGACTAACACATCCATTTGCACCCGTAAAACCTTTGAAAATCACACCATGAACAGCATTTTTCTTGCACTGTTCCATAGCCACCGCAGGTTTGCGAGAGTAACTCCACACCTTTACTAAGTAATTCCCCTGCACTGCGTTGCCAGCACATTCCAATTCATAACGGAAATTCTCCGTGTCTTTGTTTGCTTTATCTTTTGAACCTGCGAAACTCGCCATCGCAATCCCTAACGAAAGGATAAGAACCAAAACTTTTTTCATGCTTATAGAATTTCATTAATACTAAATTGATACTATTTGCAAATATAGTTCTTTGATTAGCAACATTGAAACGAATATGAATAAAAAAGTCCAGAGCTTTCTCTGGACTTTTCCACATATCACTTTTTTAAGCAATTAAACGACAATATTATTTCAACCTATCGTCTTCTGACAATGAGTTTTGCCGTGGTTACACTATTTTCGGAAAAAACCTTTACAAGGTACGTTCCATCTGGCAAGTTAGCAACCGATGTCTCATTAGAATCTTTATTGTTAATCAAACGGACACCAGAAATGCTGTACACTTCAATGCTGCGAATATCATTCAATCCAAACACTGTAAACGCTGTCGACGCAGGATTTGGCGCAATCGTCAAGCCCTCGTCAGCCTCAACATCTGCATTTCCAGTAGACGACGTAATCTTAATCGTAACATTGTTCTGCACACAATCACTCATCACGCAGAAAGTGGTATCCTTTGTATAGGTTACGCCTTTGTAGACTACAGAGCCTTCTCCTTGCAAATTAACTGTCTTCGTTTCTGGAGCAGGCTTGTAAATCTTAAAGTTTCCAGAGGCATTCAACATAGAAAGGAAATAAACCATTCCATTGTAGTAACGCCATTGACCTGATGGAGCGCTAGTGTTCCACAATGCGTTGACATATTCTTTCGCTAAAGAAGATTCACTTTCATCCAATGCGAATACTCCTACACCATTTGCCCCTTTCTGTCCTTCGCTGTATGATCCATCACTTGAGGCGCCATCTACAGTGAAATATCCATGGCTATAATTGTCTTTCTTAAAGAAATTAAGCAACTTGCTCATCATAGCAGGTTGGCGACTATCCGAGGCAAACCAATGGTAGTCCATACCGACATTCATAGCGCAACGAATAGCATCATATTTGTACCATTGTGTATCATAGCCTGCCCAACTTGGGTAGTATGGAGTACCATCAAACTGAGAATAATCAGGGAATAGTCCTGTCGTTGAGTTGCTTGAATTACAGAGTAAATCACGAGCGGCAGCAGCCGTCTTTCCCCAGAACTCTTGATTGGTGTCCGTCCATCTTGCCCACAATTCTAAGAAACCTGGCAGATTATATGAAGGATCGGTAAATCCGTAAGAAGTCTCACCAAAGGTGATGAGGTAATTACTCATATTAAAGATTGGACTGACTGCCCCAGCGGATCGGTTCGGCTTGTCAAGCAACTCCTTGATAAGATACTGCGCTTCCACCTCGTAGTTGATTTCGCCATCATTGCCCCATCGATGAGACGCAAAGAAGAGAGACATCAAGAAATAAGCTTCACCATCGGGAGCACAAGAAGTTCCTTTGATTGTTCCATCTGTTGAACATTGCCAAGCAAACAACCCTTCTCTTTCATTTCCTGAAGGATATTGCATATACTTCTTAGCCCATTTCCAAATTTTATCAAACTGTTCTTGGTGGTCTAACTGCACACAAATCATCATTCCGTATGACATACCTTCAGTGCGGACATCCTGATTTCCTGTGTCATAGATATACGCCATTCCATCAGATGTCTCATAGTAGACTTTCGTAGACTCTGTTTCAAAGAAGTGCTTCCAAACGGATTGAATCTTTGCATCTGTCTCGTCTTCAGTCTTCCCTAAATATTCATTGAAAAGATTTCGATAGACTCCCGTATGGTAGGCGCCAGTGCCTTCAACATCGCAGCTTGGTCCTGTATAAGCACCTGATGAACAAGCTGTTGTAGAGCTACCGGATGACTTACAGGCTTTAATAGTAAGTTGAGAAGAAGTAGCCAAAACCGTTCCCGAAGTCTTCTCAATGGTTAATGTCCCGGTCCCCGTCAATGAAGAGGTCGGATTCCAATCATACGAGCCAGACTCTTTGATTCCACTCTTCAAAAGAGTTGTGGCAACCCCCTGCAAACCAATGTAGTTGATATTCGCACCCGAGGTGGCGGTATTGATGTAGAAACGCACTTTCGTAGTAGTGAACGGAGCATCAAAAGTCTTCTTAAAATCATTGCCTATGGTCAAACCACTGTAAGCCGTCTTCCACGTTCCATTCTCATCATATTGGATTTCAAAACTCGTCACTGTTCCGTATGTAGTGAACTCGTCGATCGTGATTGCACCCACTGTCGATTCCTTCGCCAAAGTCAATTCCACCCACTGATCATTGGCAGAAGCGGCGCCCCAACGATTGTTCTTTCCGTGATCATCAGAGTAGGTTAGAATATTCGAAACGCTCCACGAGAAAGTGTTATCGTCATTTGTCCACTCAGATGAGGCAGAAGCACTTGAAACGGCAATGTCAGAGCCAGCACCTGCATTCCACTTCAAACTGTAGGCTGAATTTGCCTCTCCCTCAATTGTCCATGCTATTGTATAAGTTGAATCCACACAAGTAGTCTCTACAGCAGACGGCGTCGTGAAAGACACTTTGGGATCCTCCACAGCAGATGTTCCAGACACAATCAATATAGATCCATTGTCTGGCACAGCGTCAAAATAAACATACCCATCCGACACCGAAGAAGTCAACTCCTCATCATTCTGAGCCACAGAAACATCACTCCAGCCATCAGGCAATGGATAACGAAGAGACAACGGATAATTATAGGTGTCGTCATCCAAATTATCTGTCAATGAAAGAGTTACACTTTTGTCATCTTTTGCCGTTACAGTTGCAGTCGCCGCATCTCGTTCTTTCGCATACATAATGGCATCACAGAAACGAGCCACCCAAATTTTACTGTCATTCTTGCTTGCATACGACAATGCACCTTCAAAAGCATCAACGTCCGTAGGTGAGTAATAAGACCCTTCTTTCATCTCATGAATCAAGAAGACAGCCCAACCGCCTTTGTTGATGGCTTCATCCAACTTTGATGTGAAAGCAGAAGCAGTATTGACACTTCCTTGATTTCCGCAGATAATGGAACTGATACGATAGTAGTTAGATGGTGTCTTTCCATGTACTTGACCATCACAGATTCGCCCACCTATGTAGTATTTGGCGATTTCTGATTCTGTGGGTTCATTGCAGTTTGGATAGACGATTGTCTTCACTGTGTTACCCACTTTCGACTCGATGGTTGCCTTAGAAGTAGACAACTCTGAATCGGACATTGTGGTTGGGTGCGTGTCGGAATGGCTTCCCACCTCGTGACCATTAGCCACCAATGTCTTGAAATCTGTCCACGACAAAAGGTTATCATACCCTTTTTCAGGCCAAGAAGTGATGGCGAAGAAAGAAGCCTTGTAACCGTATTTGTCCAAAAGAGGAACTGCGTAGGTAGTCTGAGTTTTCAGACCGTCATCGAATGTGAACGTGGTAGCTGCCGTGCGGAATCCCTTCCAAGTAGCGATCTCCTGAGCGTTCACCACTGACATGCTCGCCAACGCAACCGCACATGCCAACGCCTTAATTTTAGAGAATTTCGTCATAAAATTTATCTTTTAATGTAATAATGGAAATCCAAATATAACATTAAAACCGCAAAGTTGTGAAATAAAGACTATAGAAAACTATACTTTTGCAAAAAACACGAACTGAAGAAATTTTATCGGCATGGTCAAATCATTTTTTCTCGTTGGAATCGGCAGTTTTTTAGGAGGCGGATTGCGTTGGATCGTCTCGCTTCTCCCTTGGACGTGCGGATACCCAATAGGTACGTTTTTCGTCAACATCGTAGGCTGTTTCCTCATCGGACTATTCTCAGGCTTAGCCACCAAATGTGCGTTCATTCAGACCAACCTACTGTTCTTCGCCACTGGCTTCTGTGGCGGATTCACCACTTTTTCTACTTTTTCAAAAGAATCACTTGACTTCCTTCAGGCTGGCAACTATTTTCACTTCGCCCTTTATGCTGTCGGTAGCTTCATTTTAGGCATCATTGCAGTGTTAGTGGGAAATTTTGTGGGGAAAACGGTATAAACAACGATAAAATCATTATTTATGGCATTTACAATAGACTCAATTTCTGATTTTCACAACTACTTAAAGCAAGCAGGAGAAGTTAGCAAGCACGCTATCACAAACTATATTTCGTGGATAAAATTTCTATCTAAATATCACGACATTAATATGATAGAGAGTGAAGAACAAATCGCAACCATCATAGAAGCTGAAAAAGTATTGCAAGAGAATAGGTCTGTCTATAACAGTGCGAAGGATCTGATAAATTTCAAATCTGCCCTTAGGAAACTGAAAGAATTCCAACAATCTGATTTCTATAAGATTCAAACGAACACAATTCTTTCAGAAATTGACAAAATCAAATGTGATGATAGCATTCAAAGCACTGAGAAAGAAACGATTATACGAGCAAGAATAGGTCAAGGTAAATTTAGAGAGAAGTTAATCCAATACTGGCAAGGTTGCGCTATAACAGGATGCGACTTCATGGACATTTTAGTGGCTTCTCATATAAAACCTTGGTGCGTAGCCGACAACACCGAACGTTTAGACTGCTTCAACGGCTTATTGCTACTTCCAAACATAGACAAACTCTTCGATAAAGGCTATATTTCCTTTGATTCAAATGGCAAAATTCTTTTCTCTACTTGTTTTTCCAAAGACGACAGGAAAGCATTAGGATTGGACAACTCCATCCATTTACTGAAACTGACAGAGAAACACGACGCATTTCTCTCTTATCATAGGGAAAATTGCTTGATATAGCCTTTGAGCGATAAAAAAGGAACACTCCCCAAAGCCTAAACTTTCAGGGAGTGTTTTTTTAGTACATCTATTTCAACTAATCAGTCGCCCATTATCTTCATCTGTTGGCGAACAGACTCCGAGTGGATGGCTTCGAAGACAACCTTCATAAAGTCGGCATCCATCTCTAAAGAGACACCCTCGGAAGCACGTTTGCTGATAATCTCATCGTAACGGTTGGTTTGAAGAATTGGCATTTCATGCTCTTTCTTGTAGGTTCCGATTTCACGAGAGATACGCATTCTTTTTGCCAATGTATCGATGAGCGTCATATCAATCTCGTCTATTTGTTTGCGCAATTCCGTCAAGCTTTCAGTGGTTTGATTGGTTTCACGAACCACTAAATTATTGAGAATCAAGTTCAAAACCTCTGGAGTTACTTGCTGCGAGGCATCGCTCCAAGCATGGTCTGGGTCAATGTGCGACTCAATAATCAAACCATCAAACTGCAAATCCATCGCCTGTTGGCAGAGAGATGCAATCAAATCACGACGACCAGAAATGTGGCTTGGGTCGCAGATGATAGGCAAATCAGGGATTCGACGATGCAACTCAATAGGAATGTGCCACTGTGGAAGGTTGCGGTAGAGTTTCTTATCGTAAGTGCTGAATCCACGGTGGATTGCTCCTAAACGTGTGATCCCCGCATTGTTGATTCGTTGCAAAGCGCCAATCCACAATTCAAGGTCTGGGTTTACGGGGTTTTTCACCAACACAGGAATATCTGTGCCTTTCAACGTATCGGCAATCTCTTGCACAGCAAATGGGTCTGCCGTGGTACGTGCGCCCACCCAAAGAAGGTCTATATCATACTTGAGTGCCTCCTCAACATGCTTTGCAGTGGCAACTTCAGTAGCGGTGAGCATACCAGTCTCCTTCTTCACCTCTTGCATCCAAGGAAGTGCTGTTACGCCATTTCCCTCGAATCCTCCTGGTTTTGTACGTGGCTTCCATATCCCCGCACGAAAAACTTTCACTCCATTTGCTGCTAACTGTTTTGCAGTGTCTAACACCTGATCCTCTGTTTCTGCACTACAAGGACCTGCGATCACTAATGGTCTCTTGGCTTCTACGCCAGGGAGATTCAAACCTTTTAATTCCATAATTTATTATTGTTATACTGTATTATTATCTTTTATACATATCTATCTTTAGACAGTCTGACGCCCCTCTTGATACTCACCCAGAATCTGCAAGTCTTTTAAAAGAGGTGTAACCGCCGTGATAGCTTGCGTATAGTGGAGATAATTATTAAAAGAGAGGCTAATGAAAAATTGGTATTCCCATTCACGACCGATAAGTGGCATGGATTGTATTTTTGACAAGTTAAGACCGTAATAAGAGAGTATTGATAGCACTTTTGCAAGTGATCCTTCTTCGTGAGGAAGGGTGAAAACGAGAGAGGCTTTATTGGGCGACTTTCCTTTGTTCAAGTCTTCGACCACCCAAGGATCACCTACAATGAGGAAGCGAGTGAAGTTTCGTTTGTTGGTTTCTATTCCTCGTTCCAATATTTCCAATCCATAGATTTCAGCGGCCAACTCTCCGCAAATAGCACCTACACCCATTTTACCCTCGTTGGCAACACGCCTTGCGCTTGATGCAGTATCGTCACTCTCAATAGCCTTGATATGCTTATTTTTTTTCAAAAAATCCTGACATTGCATCAAGGCGATAGGATGCGAGTGTACTTCGTGTATATCCTCGATTCTCTGTCCAGGCAAAGCAACTAAGTTATGCTTGATCCTTAGTTTCTGCTCGCCTGCGATTTTCAATCCACTCTCTTGCAACAGTTTATGGTTTCCGAGGAGACTACCTGCTATGGTATTTTCAATGGCAACTGCTCCTAAAACAGAAGGATCTTTTTTTAAAGTCTCGAAAACATCTTTGAACGTCTCACAATCAACCACCTCTATCTCTTCGTCTCTGAAATATTCACGAGCGGCTATGTCGTGGAAACATCCTGCTATACCTTGTATTGCAACTCTTTTCATATATTTTTTCTTTTCTTCTTTGTCTTTAGAACACAATAAAAAATCCCGCTTTTTCAAGGCGGGATTCAATATCTACAAAAAGCAACAAGCTTCTGCCCGCCTTATGATCTCATAAAGTAGTAAAAGTAAAAGAAGCCGTAAAATCGGTCGTCTTTACAGACTCGCTTGAAACATACGCTCATTTTTCTTTCTTTTAGAATTATAAAAAAAAGAAAGGTCTCACAATTTCTTGCGAGACCCATATCTTATTTCTTGACCTTCAATTTAAGAATCAGAATCCCGCTCTTACCTTCTAAAAAAGTAAAAGTAAAAATAGAAATATGTAAAGAAACATTTTTTCATCTTCTGATTTCTTTTTTGACACCGCAAAGTTAAAGCGATTTTTTCATACTTTGCAAGGTAAGCACCGTTTTTTTATGCATCTATTGTGAAAAATTCTCCTTGAACCTCTAAATGGACTTTCATTCCATGGGGCAAAGCCAAATTCTCAGCCACATGTCCAACTGGAAAGTTAAACACGATAGGTATTTCACGGTCTCCTACCGCAGAAAGAATAATCTCTTCGATATTCTGTCCGAACGAGGGATCGGCATCGATATTGGTAAATTGACCGACTATCAAAGCATTGATTTCATTGAATACACCAGACAGACGTAGGTTTTGCACCATTCGATCAATATGATACAACCGTTCGGAGAGGTCTTCTATGAAGAGAATTTTCCCTTTTGGACGCAAAGCGTAAGGAGTACCTTGCAATGCATACAGAAGAGAGAGGTTTCCGCCCACCAACTCGCCCGTGGCATAACCACTTCGGTTGTAGTCTGCTTTCTCATTTGAATACGACACATAATGGATGCGTTCACCAAAGAGTAGTTTTCGGAGCGATTCTACCGCCTCAACGTTATCATCAGCATGTGCAATGGCTTTTGCCATCACGGCGTGAGCCGAAACAATGTTCTCGTCAAAAAAGCGAGCATGTAAAGCGGTGATGTCGCTAAATCCAATCAACCACTTAGGATGCTGACGAATGCCATCAAAACGAAGCCTGTCAACGATGCGCACCGCTCCATAGCCTCCCCTGCCACAAAGAATGGCGGAAAAATCAGGAGAATCCATAGCCCACTGCAAATCTGCCAAGCGTTCCTCATCAGTGCCTGAAAATCTGCCACAACGACCTTTCGCTGTTCTTCCTAAGATAGGGTGCAGTCCCCATCCACGAAGTGTTTCACAAGCGCCATCAATCAATTCGGGTTCTACTGCACCAGAAGGCGAGACAATCGCCACGCGGTCGCCTCGCCTCAGATATTGCGGTATGATCATTACGCCAACAATGATTTCACCTTGTCCGAAATGGCTTTACCTTCAGCCTTACCAGCCAACCGTTTCGAAGCCACTCCCATCACTTTACCCATCTCTTTGGCAGATGTTGCACCTACCTCGGCGATAATTTCCTTCACGACAGAAGTCAACTCCTCATCGCTCATCTGCGCAGGAAGGTACGTCTCAATAGAGGCCGCCTCGGCCAGCTCGTTGTCTGCAAGATCCTGACGGTTTTGCTCTACGAAGATAGCAGCAGACTCCTTGCGTTGTTTCACCATCTTCTGAATAATCTTAATGGCAGCCTCGTCGGTCAACTCGTCACTAGCTCCCTTGGCAGTTTTAGCCTCCAAGAATTCTTTTTTCACACCTCTCAAAGCCTCTAAGCGCACTTTATCGTGTGCCTTCATCGCAGCTTTTATATCTTCGCTTACTTGATCAAATAATGACATAACACAACTATTTTTACATTAACAAAATTCGCACTAACTAATCAACATTATTATGAAGGAAAGAATTATTATCATCCATTTCCAAGTCATCGCCTTGCTTCATAGAATAAGCAGACGTCCCATCGTTAGAAACAGAGAAATTAGATAATGTTTCTGCTTGTCCCTCGTCTTCATCATCAAAATTCATGAGTTCAGTTGGCATACCCGAAGAGGCTACAGCCGTGTTACTCTCCTGACTTCCATTAGCACGCTTCTTTCCACCATAAATTGCATTCAAGAGTTCATCTGGATTTGTTTCTTTTTCCGTATGAACTGGCTTTGTTCTCTGCTGCGAATGAGTGTAGGTTGGAGTTGTTGGGCGAGCTGGTTCAGACGGTCTGTAAGCTTCTTCTACAGGTTTTTCAACAACATTGTAGGTGGGTTGAGCAGCAGGACGAGGTTGCTCCACCTCACGAGAAGACTGGCGAGAAGACGTAACGTTACCCTTTTGAATCTCCGTAGTATTCTTAGTTTTCATATTTAGTAAGTTGTCGATACAATCAATAGGGAAACCAGTAGCCACAACCAAAACACGAAGTTCATCCTCTTGTAAATTCTTCTCGTCAATTGTATATCCCCAAATAACATTGCAATTCTCATTGTTTTGAATTCTGTCCTCAATAAACTCAGAGATAGTCTCCAACTCTTCAATTGTCAATTCATTCTTTCCACAAGAGATATTGAAAATCAAACTTTTTGCACCTCTTAAATCAGAAGAAAGAAGCAATGGTGACTCTAATGCCTCAGCAATGGCATCCATAGCACGACCCTTTCCTGTATGCGGATTCGAGAAGCCCATAATAGCATTTCCACTATCTGTCATGGAGGTACGCACATCGTTCAAATCTACATTGACGGCGCCATGGATGGTGATCAACTCTGCAATGCCCTTTGCCGCCATAGACATAACGTCGTTTGCATAGTTAAAAGCCTCAGACACTTTACATTCTCTCCATATATCTCTGATTTTATCCGTACTTACAACAATCAAGCTATCGGTAACAGCAGACATTTCTTTCACACCTTCCATAGCCTGCAACAAGCGTGGCTTTCCTTCAAATTTGAATGGAATCTCAACAATTCCAATCGTCAAAATCCCCATTTCTTTCGCCAAGCGCGCAATGACAGGAGCAGCTCCCGTACCAGTTCCGCCACCCATACCTGCTGTGATGAAGACCATTTCCGTATCTTTCTTCAACATTTCGGTTACCGCTTCAATAGTACTTTCTGCAGCCTCTCTTCCTTTTTCTGGTTTATTACCCGCGCCTAATCCATCATTTCCTAATTGGATCTTATTAGGAATCGGAGAGTTCCGAAGCGACTGTAAATCTGTATTGCATATTACGAAATCGACATTTGCAATTCCTTGTTCATACATATGATTGACGGCATTCGTACCTGCGCCTCCCACGCCAATCACCTTAATCAAGGTTCGATTTTCTGAAATATTACCTTCTAAATTTACACTCGGTTCAAAAATACTTTCATTTAAATCCATTGTTTTTGATATTATTTAGTTAATATTAGAATTGATCTGACTCTTTACTCGTGTCTTCCGAAAAAATCAAGTCCAGAAAAGTATGTTGGATCGCAATTTTTCCTTTTTTGACCATTTCTTTTAAACCGCTACTCTTCTTTTGCCTCTTTTTCTTAGGCTCTTCAGCCGTCTTAGGTTCCTCAACGATTTTCTGTTCCACAATTTCGTCAAAACGTAAGGAATGACCTTTATTTCCCATCAACAAGCCTAAAACAGCCGACATATATCGTGCCTGCTTTTGTCTTTTCCTAAAAATATCTATTGACCCCAATCGGACATTCACGCCCAACACCTCCTGTGCCTTTTGTGCGCAAAAGCGAAGATTTGATCCGCCCCCCGTTAGAACAACTAATCCAACATTTTTTCCCCACACAGTCTGATTTTTTGCTTTCTCCACAGAATTGAAAAGAGCCTCAACTCTTTTCTCAACGATATTAGCGATAACCCATCTTTCAAACTCACGAGAGGTTCCATTTATCGTCTGATGAAAATTTTCATTTTCTTCCCATGCGGCCACAGCACAGCTCTGTTCCTTGATTTTCTTTGCAATATCTCTTGGAATTTGCAGTTCACAAAGGTCGTCCGTTATTCTTTCACTTCCTTTAGGCAACTCTACCAGATACTTCATTTCTCTGTCTTTAAATACAGAAACAGAAGTTACTTGTGCACCAAAGTTGACCAAAAGCACGCCATTTTCCTTCTCCTCCCGACTTAAGACGATATCAGAAACTGACTTCGCAGATAGAACAAACTCACAATTCTTTATATGTGCGCCGCGATCTATGCATTCTCTTATTTTCTCCGTCAATCCTTTCTTTATCCATATATTTTGGAACTCCACTTTTATGTGTTCACATATCATTCCCACTGGTTTTTTTGCTTCAAGACCATCAACCAAATATCGAGAAGGAAGCGCCGTATAGAAAACGAAATCTTTATCTTGAGCCTGACAACGTCGATTATTCTCCTCGCACATCTCATCAATGGTAGATTCAAGAATCTCAGAGTCGCCTAAATATCTTTCAATAGTAGACATTGTCGCCTGCGTGCGTCCCGCTGAAATATTAACATACACCTTTTCAATAGACATCGTATGCTTTTCGGGGAAACAATTCTGATCTTTTAAAATATTTGTGATTCTATTTTCCAATTTTTTCAGCAGTCTTCCTATATGTAAAGCAGCATCGTTGAGATTAACGATTATGCCCTCCTTAACGCCTCCAGACGGTTCTTCCTCTGTTGCAATGACTACTAATCCTTTTTCATTTTTATACCCTGCAGCCGCTTTGAAAAGGGAACTTCCTAAATCCAAAGCCACTGATATTATATCGAAATTAAAATTATTCATTGTTTCTTTTCTGTTTTTTATTTGCTATTTCTTCGTACAAACAATTTGGCCATCAAACTCAAGGTTTATCACCTTGTAGTTATTCCAACCGATTTTATTAAAACCCTTTGTGTATAGCGTTAAGAGTTTATTGAGTTTCTTTTCGTACCCTGTTAATGTGCCTAAGCGAATAATTTGGTTACCCACCCGAGGCACAAGGACGACGACACCACGCGCGTCGACGTCAATCTGCTCGATGAAGGCATTCCAAAATTCATTTTCATAGAGGTATAAAGCGAACTTATACAGGTCGCCCTTCGCCAGCGCCTTGCTGATATGTCCGGTTGCGATTGGCACGTATGCTGCGAACCTCTCCGCCACCTGCGTGAGTGCCCCCTCGCGATCGACATAGTAATTAGACTGGCCCGTCATGACTCTAAGGATTGGCTCTCGCTGCATTATCACCACCCGAGCCTTGCCCGAAGGGGTGAAATAGCACTCCGCCTTTTTAATTCTCGACTTTGACTCTAACATTTTTTCTATCTGAGCCAAGTTCGTGAAATGAGCCGTTATTCCCTCAATTTTAACATCGCTGCCTCTCAATAGTTTAAGGACCTCTCTATCTGTGACAAAACGTAACTCCAGACTATCTGCCACTGTCACTTCACATCTTGTACATATCCTATATTTATAGGAATCGGCATAGAGAACGACAGAAGCAGAGACATAAACGATTATCGCAACAATAACCGTCAGAGTCGCTATTTTTTTCCAATCGATTTTCTTTGCCATCTTTTCTTACTTCGTTTTTCTTTGATTAACAATGTGGGGTCAATTATAATGATAGTGATAGAGAGTTTTTTACGCTAATCTAATTCGAACCTCCTTTCTAATGTTTTTTTGATTTGTGGAACTAATAAATCTAAATCACCCGCGCCCACCATCATCAACACATCATAATCAGCCGTCGACGCCGAGGACACCAGCTCTTCCTTGCTCATCAATTTCTTATTCGCTGTCTGCACCTTATCCAACAGCCACTGCGACGTGATGCCTGGAATAGGTTGCTCGCGTGCAGGATAGATGTCTAACAAAATCAATTCATCTACACAGGAAAGGACGGAAGCAAACTCGTCTGCCAAATCACGCGTGCGTGTGTAGAGATGAGGTTGAAAGACAACCGTGAGCTTTCTGTTCGGATAGAGTCGACGGATGCCATCAATGCTCGACTTAATCTCTTGTGGATGGTGTGCATAATCGTCTAAAAAGACTATCTTATCTGTTTTGATGTGAAAATCAAATCGGCGTTGCACCCCACGATAGGAGGCGATACCTTTTCTGAGTTCATCTTCCTTCACACCGTTGAGCCATGCAATAGCCATTGCAGCCACTGCATTTTCAATGTTCACATAAACAGGAACACCTAATTGAATATTTTTAATTGTCTCTCTTAAAGCCACAAAATCAAAAACGATTTCACCGTTTCCTATACGGATATTGTCGGCATGGAAATTTCCCTCCTCAATCGAATAGGTATAGAGGGAAACACCATTTTGCAACTGTGGACGAATAGGAAGATCTTTCTTCATCAACAAAGCGCCACCTGGACGAATCAACGAAGAGAACTGTTCAAACCCATGACGATAAGCCTCAACTGTGCCGTAAACATCCAAATGGTCAGCATCCACAGCCGTGATGACTGCCATATAGGGAGACAAAGTCAAGAACGAGTAATCGTATTCGTCTGCCTCAATCACTACCAAATCGCTCTTATCTGAAATCAACAAATTCTTTTCGTAATTCTTTGATATTCCACCTAAGAAAGCACTGCAATCTATGGAAGAGTTATGCAAGAGATGCGCTAACATAGTCGAAGTAGTAGTCTTTCCATGTGTTCCAGAGACACACAGACCTCGTTCCGAACGAGTAACCTCACCCAACTGCACCGAACGCTTCCGCACGTCAAAACCATTTTTCAAAAACCATTCCATCTCACTCATCGTCAGAGGTACGGCAGGAGTATAGACCACCTGAGTGTGCAAGGCATCTCTGAAATCCCCAGGAATTTGCCGCACATCATCAACATAATGCACAGGAATACCTTCTGCCTCCAACGCTTTTGTTAGTTCCGATGGAGTGCGGTCGTAACCAGCCACCTTGTACCCTTTTGCATTGAAATAACGTGCCAAGGCACTCATTCCAATGCCGCCAATGCCTAAGAAGAATATGTTTTTCTTACTGTTCATCTCGCTTATGAATTCATCCTATTTCGTTACCAATTTCAACACCTCGTCTGCTATGCGGTCTGCAGAATCCAACTGCGCCAGGTTCTTCGCTTCTTTTCCTATAGATTGAAGTTTTTCTCCGTCTTGAATCAACGACAAAGCTTCGTCCACTAAATGTTCAACAGCATTGGAATCTGGTATCATCACGGCCGCTCCAACATTTGCCAAAGCCTGCGCATTTTTCGTCTGATGATCTTCTGCGACATTAGGAGATGGAACCAAAATAGACGGTTTTCCTAATAAACAGAGTTCTGAAATTGAACTCGCACCAGCACGCGAAATAACAAGATCAGCTACGGAATAAGCATAATCCATACGTTTCACAAAATCGGTGACTACTATATTGGGGAGTTTCTTTCCTTCAATCTGTTTTTTTATATTCTCAAAATAGTATTTTCCTGTCTGCCAAATCACTTGGACACCACTATCGTTGAGTTTCTCTAAACCTGCCAAGATACTTTGGTTGATAGTCCTAGCGCCCAAACTACCGCCAACAATCAAGAGCGTCTTCTTATCTGATGAAAAATTGAAAGAACGGAAAGCGTCATCAGATTTAGCAGGCACTTCTAAGAAATCCTGGCGAACTGGGTTACCGGTCAACAAGATAGACTCGGCAGGAAAGAAACGGTCCATGTGTTCGTAGGCGACACAAATCCGCTTTGCTTTCTTAGCCAACAGCTTATTTGTCACCCCAGCATAAGAGTTTTGTTCCTGCAAGAGTGTCGGAATACCCAACTTATTCGCAGCATAGAGTGTCGGTCCACTTGCATAGCCCCCCACACCAATGACAACATCAGGGGCAAAGTTTTTCACAATTTTCTTCGCCATCTTAATGCTACGAAACAACTTTCGCAACACCTCTATGTTTTTAAAGAGGTTTTTACGATTAAAACCCGCTACGGGAAGTCCCTTGATGTCATACCCTGCTGAAGGAACTTTCTCCATCTCCATTCTACCCTCCGCACCTACAAAAAGGAACTGGGCATCTGGACATTTTTTCTTCAAAGCATTAGCAATCGAAATGGCTGGAAATATATGTCCTCCCGTGCCACCGCCACTGACTATAAATTTCAAATTTGCCATACTCGTTTTATTCTTTTGTTATTTCTTCTTTTTCTTTTTTTCGAACTGCTGTTGTAGCGCTTCGTTTTTCCTTTTCCCCATTCTCCATTGATTCACGGCTTATCATCAAGATGATGCCAAAATAGACACTCGTAATTAAAATAGATGTTCCTCCTCTGCTGAAGAGAGGCAACGGCTGACCAGAAACAGGGAACAACCCCACAGCAATGTAGACATTAACCAACACTTGTATCAACAGTGAAAACGCTAAACCTAACGCTGTGAGCGACTGAAACACAGACCTGCATTGTTCTCTCACCATCACACCTACTCGATAGAGGAAGGCCAAATAGAGAATGAGAACCAAAAAAGCGAGTACTCCCCACTCCTCAACAATAATGGAATAGACAAAATCAGCGTACGCCAATGGAAGAACGTCTCGTTGAATACTATTTCCAATACCTAAACCGAACCATTTCCCGTTTGCCACCGCTATCTTAGCATAATCTTCCTGACGAGTCTTGTCTTCTATTTTGTAATGTTCGTCATGCGGACGACTATCATCAAAGAAATGGACAATACGATTACGCCACGTTGTAATTCGATGAAGCTTTGACGTAACGACAGACTCCGTCTTCGCCAAAGCAGGATCAGACTCATCGCTTGTTGCGCCTAATATCATAATGCCCGCCAGTGCTAACCCAGCAAGTACCACTGCAATACCAGAAATCTTCACTAACAACTTCACCGACACTCTTCCCAAAACCAGCATCACGAAACAAATCATAAGAAAGAGGAGACACATTGAGAGGTTCTCGCGAAAAATCAAGGCTACTGGAATGACAACGATCATAAAATAACGCCAAATACCGCTATCGGGTGTGTTTGTCCCTTTCTCGCCTGTGTTCTTGCTCAACGCATTCGCCAACATCAAGATAGTAGTTACTTTCGCCACCTCTGATGGTTGGAATCGGAGTCCTCCAAACGAAATCCAACGTGTTGCTCCATTGGTTGACTGTCCGATGACAAAGGTCAAAGCCAACAACAGCAAACCGAATAAGTACATAAGCAACGTGCAACGGTCAACCCACTTGAACGGTATTCTATGAATCACCCACGCTATCGCAAACCCCATCAAAAGAAAGCCGAAATGTTGCCAAACAGGGTCATAGAACGAGGAAGTGGATCGGTGAGCCAACGAACTTGATGCACTATACATCACCAAAGTAGACAAGATAATCATCAAGGCGAAGATGACCCAGATGATCTTATCTCCTTTAAAGTATGTATCGAAAAACTTGCGCATCTATTCCTTTAATTGACTTCGTTTATCTATCTACAATCGTTTTTTTTACAATTGCTTTACATATTGTTTGAACTGATGTCCACGATCTTCATAACTCTTGAACAAGTCGAAACTTGCACAGCATGGCGAAAGCAACACGGTGTCGCCTTTCTTTGCCAGATCGTAGCACTTTTTAACAGCTTCTTCCATTGAACGAGCATCAACGACAACAGGCACTTTCCCATCAAAGAAATTATGAAGTTTCGTGTTGTCAACACCTAAGCAGACGATGGCTTTCACCTTTTCCTTCACCAAACCCTCAATTTCTGTGTAGTCGTTTCCTTTATCCTTTCCTCCCAAAATCAACACCACATCTGTCGTCTGACACTGCAAAGCATACCAACAAGAGTTGACATTAGTTGCCTTAGAATCATTCACATAACGGACGCCCCCCACAACGGCTACGTCTTCCAACCTATGCTCTGCTCCCTCAAATGATTTTAATGAAGCACGCAATTTCTCGTCCGACACATTGTACAAGCAAGCTGTGATGCTCGCCGCCATTGAATTGTAGAGATTGTGTGTTCCCTTGATTGGGAGAGATGACACAGGAAACTCAAATGTACGTTCGTTGGCGTTGATCTTCATCAACTCATTCTCTATGTAGGCGGCAATTCCCCCTGCCTTGTTTAAAGCGAAAGGCATACGTTTCGCATCAATATGACGTGTCTTCAACTCTTTTTGAATGACAGGATCGTCATTCCAATAGATAAAGTAGTCGGATGCCGTCATGTTCTGAACCACACGGAACTTTGAGTTAATGTAGTTCTGAAACTTATATTCGTATCTATCTAAATGGTCTGGCGTTATGTTGAGCAATACAGCAACATCTGCCTTGAACTCGTACATTCCGTCTAATTGGAAACTGCTCAACTCAATTACATAGTAGTCTTTATTGTCCAATGCCACCTGACGAGCCAAACTGAATCCTATATTTCCAGCTAATCCCACGTTCAATCCTGCTTCTTTGAGTAGGTGATAGATTAACATCGTAGTCGTAGTCTTACCATTGCTACCCGTTATACATATCATTTTAGCATTAGAACAGCGTCCGGCAAATTCAATCTCAGAAATTACGGGGATAGACTTGGCACGCAAAGCAACCACCATAGGGGCGTTATCTGGCACACCTGGACTCTTCACCACCTCGTCGGCAGCAAGAATCTTCTCTTCCGTATGGCTTCCCTCTTCCCAGGCTATGCCATACTCGTCTAACTCCTTTTTGTATTGGTCTTTAATGGACGATTTGTCTGAGACAAACACCTCCATGCCTTTTTTCTGAGCCAAAATAGCGGCACCCACGCCACTCTCTCCAGCACCTAATACAACTAATTTCTTCATATTACTTTCCGTTTATCGTTCTTTCTTTATCTAATCTTGAGGGTTACGATTGTCAGCATAGCCAACAACATACCTATAATCCAAAATCTCGCTACAATCTTCGACTCTGGAATGTTCTTCTTCTGATAGTGATGGTGCAACGGAGCCATCAAAAAGACACGTTTTCCTGTCCCCAACTTCTTCTTCGTATATCTGAAATACGAAGTCTGTATGATGACGGACAAACTCTCAACAAAAAAAATGCCACATAAAATAGGAAGTAGCAACTCCTTGCGGATTATAATCGCGCTGACGGCTATCACACCACCAATCATCAAACTTCCCGTATCGCCCATAAACACCTGCGCAGGATAGGCATTGTACCATAAGAACCCTATCAATGCACCGACAAAGGCACAGATGAAAATCACCAATTCCTCCGAGTTAGGTATGTACATTATATTGAGGTAACTGGCAAACTCTACATGTCCTGAAAGATATGCCAGAATACCTAATGTAACACCTATGATAGCAGAGACACCCGTTGAAAGGCCATCCAAGCCATCTGTCAAATTAGCTCCATTGGATACCGCCGTAACAACGAAAATGACCACAAACATAAAGAAGACCCACCCTAACATCTGCGCATGAACTCCCGCCCAACCGAAGATGTAGGAATAGTCAAAATTATGATCTTTCACAAACGGGATGGTCGTCTTCGTGGATTTCTCCATCGGCGCATATTCTACCACCTCCGTGTTGTGATGAACAGTTGTCGTATTTTCACGAAGCACAACATCGTCGCTCATATACAATGTCAAGGCAACAATCGCACCGATACCTACCTGGCCGATGATCTTGTACTTGCCCTTCATCCCCTCTTTGTCTTTCTTGAAAACTTTTATATAATCGTCCCAAAAGCCCATCGCACCTAACCAAAGCGTAGTAATGAGCATCAAGATGATATAGATATTGTCCAATTTAGCAAACAGAAGAACTGGCACCACAATGGCAATGATGATGATGATTCCCCCCATCGTCGGCGTACCTTTCTTTGCCATCTGTCCCGCCAAATCCAAGTCGCGGATAGTTTCCCCGATTTGCTTCTTTTGCATGACCTGAATGATTCGTTTTCCGATAACTGTGGCTACCAACAATGCAAAGATAAATGCCATAGCGCCTCGGAATGACACATACTTGAATACTCCAGCTCCAGGCAGTCCTAACTGATATAGATAATTGAACAAATAATAAAACATGCTACTTTCGTTTTAAATTGCTTCTTAATCTTCTTTTTATGTTCTATCTCATCACCTCTTTCACAACCTCATGGTCATCAAAATGATGCTTCACTCCTTTTATCTCTTGATAGTCTTCATGGCCCTTTCCTGCGATCAAAACAACATCTCCGGGTTGGGCTATCAAAGCAGCCGTCTTAATGGCTTCGTGTCGGTCGGCTATCGTTATCACTTTTGAGGTCTCGTCAGAATTTAAACCAGACAACATATCGTTGATGATGTCTTGAGGCTCTTCGAATCGTGGATTGTCTGAGGTGATAATGACGGTGTCGCTACCCACAACAGCTTCGTGCGCCATCATCGGACGTTTACCTTTGTCTCTATTTCCGCCACAACCCACCACAGTAACCAGCTTGCCATTGCCACAACGCACCTCGTTGATCGTCTCTATCACATTCGTCAAAGCATCTGGTGTATGAGCATAGTCGACTATAAACTTCACTCCCGAAGGCGATGAGATTGGCTCAAACCGTCCACATACAGGACGAAGCGCACTTAGATTCACTAACACCTCATCTTCACTGAAGCCCATTGAGACAGCGGCTCCGAAGACTGCCGTAAGATTAGACGCATTGAAACGCCCGATAAAATGCAAAAACACCTCATGTCCATTCATATTCAACTGCAACCCATCAAAAGTATCTTCCAACAAGGTCGTCTTGAAGTCGGCCAACGTGGTGAGCGAATAACCCAACTTTCTTGCTTTTGTGTTTTGCAACATCACCATTCCATTCTTATCATCGAGATTGGTAAGCGCAAAAGCCTCGTCCGACAAACCATCAAAGAATTTCTTCTTGGCTGCTAAATAGTTAGCGAGTGTTTTATGATAATCTAAGTGGTCACGTGTAAGGTTGGTGAAAATTCCACCCTCGAAGACTAAACCTTCAATACGGTTCTGATCAGAGGCATGCGAACTAACCTCCATAAAAGCGAATGCGCAACCTGCCTCCACCATTTCACTCAACAGATGATTGATGGTCAATGCATCTTCCGTGGTGTGTGCCGTTGGAACGGCTCTATCTATCACATAATTGCAGACTGTTGAGAGCAAACCACAGTTGTACCCCATACGAGTAAAGAGTTTATAGAGCAACGTCGCGATCGTCGTCTTTCCATTCGTTCCCGTCACGCCCACCAAGCGCAAAGACGAAGATGGATAGTCATACCACGCAGAGGCTATCCTACCCAAAGCTTTACTGGCATCTGCCACCTGAACATAGGTTACATCCGACTTTAAACCATCTGGCAGAGTCTCGCAGACAACAACTTTCGCACCCTTTTCTATTGCCGAAGGGATAAAGGAATGTCCATCTACCTGCGTGCCTCGGGTAGCCACGAAAAGCGTACCGTCCGACACCTTGCGAGAGTCGAACTGCACGTCAGAAAGTTCCACTTCCGAACTTCCAACTATCTTGAGGACAGACACATCTGCCAATATATTTTCTAATTTCTTCATCGTCTACTTTAATTTTAATTCAACAACCATACCATCTGTTACGGCTCTATCACTCTCTATTGATTGCGAGTAAACTGTTCCGTAACCATTCAAACGAACCTCCAAACCACTATTTTCCATTAAGAAAACAGCGTCCTTCGCGCCCATGCCTATCACATTTGGGACACGCCGCATCCGTTCACTCGGGACATAAAGGTTGGTCAACGTTATTTTTTTATCGTCCAAGGCTTTTGTCCAACACCATCGCTTCTTCGTTTGCCCTACAGTCTTTATCTCCCCATCCAACTGATAGTCCAACCCTAATCCTGAAAGAGCCTTTACCATCGCATCGTAGTTGCCCTCTTTTGTAATCGGATAGAACCGAGTCTCCTCTCCGCTCTTTGTGTAGTTGTCTACACTTGTCCTCGTCAGCGGACTGATAGCATATACCTGCTCGGCCACGTTTCGGAACACTTCTCCCGAAATCGCTCCCGCACTCGGATAGACTGGAGCTTGAGGATACCAAACGACAACCACCATAGAATACTTCGGTGCATCAGCAGGGAAAAAACCGCAAAAAGTCAACTGATGACTTCTTCTGCCATTAAAGTTCTGCACCGCAGTTCCCGTTTTTCCCGCCACCTTGAAGTAAGGTGTCCTTACCGTACCCGCAGTTCCATGTTCAACAACGTCAATCATCATCTGCCGAACTTTATCCAAAGTCTTCTGAGAACACAAATGCTTGTTGATCACCCTGTCTTTCCCTTCAAAACTTTTCACCAACTGACCGTTATGATAAAGACCTTTCACCAAATAGGGTTGAATCATAACACCGTCATTCGCCAATCCATTGTAGAATGCCAAAAGATTGATCGGAGGCAATTGCAACTCATACCCATGTGAAATCCACGGCAACGAGAGTTTAGACCATGTCGGGTCATCTGTGTTCTTGATTCTTGGATTGGCAGCACCGTTCAACTCAATGTTCAAAGGTGTGTTCAACCCCATCTTATAGAGAGCTTCGATATATTTCTCTGGCTCCTTGCCAAATTTTTCCTCTATAATCTTGGCAATCACAATATTTGAAGAAATCTGAATGCCTCGATTGAGAGAGATTTTTCCAGAACCGCCCTTGTTCGCATTCCAATCTTTCATGTTTTTGCCATAGATATGCCACACACCATTCTCTGTATCAACAATTTTTGAGGTGTCGATGCCATTCTCTAAAGCGACAATCGCCGATGCAATCTTGAAAGTCGAGCCTGGCTCTGTCTTCGAATTGACCGCGAAATTCTCATCCTCTACATAGTCTCCATTCTCCGTACGGTGTAGATTGCTCATCGCCTTAATCTGCCCCGTTTTCACCTCCATAATCACTGCGCACCCTTTTACAGCCTGTACCCGATTCAACGTGTTGCGAAGTGCGTTATCCGTGATGTCCATAATGTTGACATCCAAAGTCGTCATCACGTCCAAACCATCAACAGGGTCAACAATCGTCAACTGCTTCGGATGAGAACCCACATACACCGTCTGAGAACGACCAGGAGCTCCACTCAGAATAGAGTCATAATACTGTTCAATTCCGCACTTTCCACCTTTATCCGCCTCAGCATAGAGCGAACCCACGGTACGCATTGACAACGGATAGAACGGATTGTTTCGCTTCACCTGCTCGTATGGAGTCAATCCACTCGTGTTCATGCCCAGGTTGTAGAGAGGGAAAGTCTTCACTCTATTCAACTCCACATACGTCAGTTTACGTGCATTCACACGGAAATAGCGAGACCCTTTGTTGTAGCCACTTCGCAGATGCGCCCTCATGTCGGCAGGTGTCACATCGTAGACTGTGGCAAGAGAATCACACAAAGGAGGAAGCAACGAATCAAACAACGCCCTTGTCAACCCATCCGCCTTAAAATCCATATAAAGCACATAGGTCGGGACCGTCGCTGCCAACAACTTCCCATCGCACGCCAAGATATTTCCCCTTTCTGGGGCAACGTCTACAATCTTGATTTCGCGTTTGCCTAAGCCACGCCAGAAATCACCTTCCTTACCAGACATTGTATAAATGATTTTTCCAAGCACGGCAAGCGAACTCACCAGCACGACCAAATAGAGGACTGCTGCACGATTAATCGTTTCTTGCTTGACATTTGCCACAATTATCTGGTTTTAAACATTGTTTCCTATCAAATCAATATTTCAAGTCATTTTCAAAAACTCAAGAACTCATTTCTCAAGCGCATACGGAGGAGTCGTCGACGGACGCAAAGTCTCATCTTGTTTCTCCACCAACTGCAATATATAGGTCTGCCGTTTGTGCTTCAACAGCTCCGACGAACGCGTCAAAGCATCAAACTTCACATCTATCAACTTTTTCTCTGCCCTTGAGATCTCTCCGACCTTTTCCTCACACGCATAACGTAAAGCGATATGGCAGAACAGGAACAAAACCACCAAAACAAACAACGAAGACAATCTCGTCACCGACTCCTTTCGGAAAATGTTCCCTGTAAAAACATCTTTCACAGACTCTCCTGCAAAGTCTGCGTAGTCTTTTACATGAAACCACTTGTAGAACGACTCCTTGTTCATTTTTTCTATCCCTTTTTATACTATGTATAAACTCTATATTTTCTCGGCGATTCTCAACTTGGCACTCCTTGAACGAGGATTGGCTTCCACCTCCTCCTCAGAAGCGACAATCACCTTGTTGTTGACCAATTTAAACGGAGAAAGACGATTACCGTAGAAATCCTGCTCTACTTTACCCTCGAAGTTACCTGCTTTCATAAAGTTCTTCACCAAACGATCTTCCAACGAGTGGTAGGTCAACACAACCAACCGTCCACCCACGCTGAGCTTCTCTAACGACTGTTGCAGCATCTCCTTCAGCGCATCCATCTCATGATTCACCTCAATCCGAAGAGCTTGAAACAATCGCGCCATATCTTTCTTCTGTTTGTCCTTTCCAACAAACGGCTCCACAACATCCACCAAATCGGCTATGCGAACAAATGGTTTCGTCGCACGTACCTTCACAATCGCAGATGCCAATTTTTTTGCATTGTTAAGTTCGCCATATTGGTAGAAGATATCCGACAAAGTCTTTTCATCGTAGGTGTTTAGCAAATCGGCCGCGGTGAACTCCGAACGTTGATTCATACGCATATCCAAAGCACCATCGAAACGAAATGAGAATCCTCGCTCCGCATCATCAAAATGATGGAAAGAAACCCCCAAGTCGGCCAAAATACCATCCACCGATTCAACACCGTAATATCTAAGGAAATTAGACAGATAGCGGAAATTACTACGGACGAAAGTAAAACGAGTATCGTCTACCACGTTCTGCAACGCATCAAGATCTTGGTCGAACGAGTAAAGATGACCATTCGCACCTAAGTTTTTCAATATTTCACGAGAATGTCCGCCACCGCCAAAAGTTACATCTACATAGATGCCTGAAGACTTTATTTGCAAGCCATCCATACAAGGCTGTAGAAGTGCCGGTGTGTGATAAACATTCTCCATATACAACTCTTTTATTCTATCAATTTCTAAAAACCTCCCATTTTCGCCTGCAAGGCAGCATCGAAATCATCGTCCGTCATCAAATCATCTTCTAACGTCTCATTCCTCCATATTTCGAAATAGTTGCCTACACCCACGAAAAGAGCCTCAGCCTCAATGCCAACCTTATCTAACACTTTCTTCTGAAGGAGGATACGACCACTCGCATCCAACTCCACCATCTCAAAACTGGAGGTGAACTGACGCTTGAGTTTCACATCTTCTGGATTCCACAAGTTCAACTTCGCATCCAGCTGCTCCACTAACTTCTCCCACTCGGTAGAAGGATAAAGCTTCGCACATTTTGTCTTCGCATCCACACGCAAGTACAAACAAGCATCGCCTGCCCCTTCGAGCATACGACGGTAGACCGCAGGCACGAACACACGCCCCTTGCTGTCAACCTTTGCTTCTGTTTTTCCTAAAAATTTGTACATCCGAACAGACACTTATTAGACAAATACAAAGATAACGAAATTTAACCACGCCCCACAATCCCCCACTTTACTTTTTTTCAACTATTTCAACGCTGTTTTTAACCACATTTCAACAACGTGTTGTGATTCACCAACAAGATTTCAACAAGTTATTAACAATCTGATTTTCTTCGTATTTCGTCATTTTTCTGTTTTTTTTCCTTAATTTTGCCTCGGTTCTTTGGCTAATGTTTTTATGACTGCTCCAAACGAGAAATCCTATTTTTCATTATGGATAATTCACCGTCCGACATAAACAAAAAACAGATCCATATAGATGTCAAAAAGGTGTTGGAAACGAAACTTCCCGCGCTTAAAGGCAAAGTGCCCAACTTTGTCATTCAGTACCTCCGTCGCATCGTCCACGAAGAGGAGATGAACAATTTCTTTCGCGACCACGGTGAACTGATGGGTATGGATTTCGCCACCTACTTTATGCTCGACTACCTTAATATCACCATAGAAAAGAGTTGCGAAGACAGATTGCCAAACAATGGGCGTGTTGTATTCGCATGTAATCATCCGATTGGAAGCATAGACGGAATTGCCCTCATCATTGCATTAGGGCAGAAATATGGGACACTCAAAATTCCAGTGAACGACCTTTTGCTCAACATCGTCAATCTGCAGGAATTTTTTATCCCCGTAAACAAGGTGTCCAACGAGCAGTCGCGCAACATGTCGGAGATGCTCAACATGGCATTAGCAAGCGACGATCCTATTTTATTTTTCCCTTCTGGTCAATGTTCTCGTCGTCAAGATGACGGCTCTATCCGAGACAACGAGTGGAAGAAAACTTTTATATCAAAAGCCCGAGAATATAAGAGAGACGTCGTCCCCCTCTATTTTGAAGGCAAAAACTCCAATTTTTTCTATCGCTTGGCCTACTACAGGAAAAAGTTAGGAATCAAAGCCAACATCGAGATGCTCTATTTGGCAGACGAGATGTTTAAGCAGAAAAACAACAAATTCACAATCACCATAGGCAACACGATCCCCTACTCTACATTCGACGACAGCAAGTCTGACCGTGAGTGGGCAGCCTATGTGAAAGAGATCACATACAGTCTAATCAACGACAAATAATTGTATATGGAACAAATCATTGACCCTATACCGACAGACCTCATAGAAGCCGAGTTGACACGCAACCTCTTCCTGCGTACAACGAACAAGGCAAACAATCAGATTTTCATCACAAACGCACACAATGCGCCTAACACGATGAGAGAGATTGGACGTCTGCGAGAAATCTCATTTCGAGCCTCGGGTGGCGGTGCAGGTGTGGCTTGCGACCTCGACGAATACGACACAATGGAGAGTCCCTATCACCAACTGATTGTCTGGAATCCAGAAGCCAAAGAGATCATCGGTGGCTACCGCTATTTGCACGGTTGCGAGGCAAAATTTGACGAAAACGGTCAGCCTCGTCTCACCTCCTCTCATCTCTATCATTACTCAGAAAAATTCATCAAAGAGTATCTTCCCTACACGATTGAATTAGGCCGTTCGTTCGTCCGCCCAGAATACCAATCGTCGAAGATGGGTGCGAAGAGCCTCTATGCATTAGACAATCTTTGGGATGGCTTAGGAGCATTGACGTTGACCATTCCAAACTCTAAATATTTCTTTGGAAAAGCCACCATCTACCCTTCGTTCAACGAGAACGCAAGAAACTGCATCTTTGCCTTCCTCCACAAATATTTTGAGGACAAAGACAAATTGGTGACACCTCACCACCCACTCAACTTAGATGGAAACATTCAAAAATTTTCATCATTGTTAGCAGGAAACAGTTTCAAGGAGGACTATACCATCTTGAAGAGTTATGTGAAAGAGTCGGGACAAAACATTCCGCCGCTCATCAACGCCTATATGACACTTTCGCCAACACTGCGCACCTTTGGCTCTTGTATCAACGATGAGTTTAGCGACGTGATAGAAACAGGTTTGATGATCACGATAGAGGAAATTTTCGAGCAGAAGAGGCTTCGTCATGTCGACACTTTCCTCAAAGAGGAGCGAGGCAGCGGACTATAGAATTACGACATGAGGCACCAACAGGTTACAGGAAAGAAATGTTGCGTATCTTATAGAAATTCCTTAAATTTGCACCGCTGAAAAAGAAAGACTATTAATAAGATAGATTTGAAATTTGGTTGCGTAGTTCAATGGATAGAATACGGGTTTCCTAAACCTTAGATCCGGGTTCGATTCCCGGCGCGACTACAAAGCGAAAGTCTGTTACCAGACTATCGCTTTTTCCCTTCTATTTGTAGCATATCATCAATAATACTCTATCGTACGAGTTGTAATCACAGGATAATCACCACCTGCTTCTGTAGTATAGCTTCTCTCTTCAATCCAATTGCCATATCTATCGCAGATATACGTTATGGAATCATGCCCATTAACTATTTTAACAAGCGGATTTCCCTCAACATCTTCGGCGTAGAAATACAAACTACGAGAGCGTTCATTACCATAACGACTTACAACATAATCGACCTTATTATCTGCTCTTCTTTGAATACTATGCAAGTCGCGTCCAAGGGTTTCGTAACTTATCAACTCTCCCTCTTCATTAAACCTATACTTATAAATTGTCGTATCTCTGCCATACATACATTCAAAAAAATTTTTCATTATAACATAGTCCTCATAATATTCAAATTCTTGTAACGAATACCTATCCTCTGACTCAGGATCAATTCCTTTTCTACTTGCCACACGTCCTTTGGAATCAAAGATATAGTTGACATACTTAAAATCATAATCTCTCTTCAAGTAGCCGTTTCTGTCAAATTCTACTACATAGTCAGTACCATATTCATCTTGTCGATATTCCAGGCTCTTAATGTTTCCTTTTAAATCAAGCCTAACTTTTAAATCATTAAACACGTAACCTGTTTTCGTCTTCGTACTTTCATATTGATTTTGAACTGATTCCACATTTTCTGTCGCAGTCCGCAATCCTGAATTACAATCACTTGTTTGATAACTATATTCGCCATTAGCCCCTCCAGAGCCACATGAAGCGAATAATGCCAACAATGGAAGCATGTAAAAAAGTTTTTTCATTTTCATAAATTACCACATTTTATATTTTGAAAGTTAACATATTTTTTGCTTTTTTCTCATTTATGTGTCATCTAATCTCCGCCAAAAATCAGTTTTGCAACTCTTTTGTTTCCCTTTACAAAAAAGCGTCTTTATTTTTGACATAATCGCATTATTTATACGGTACACCACTCCTATCTCTTTAGTACCCGACTCCCTTACTGAAGATATCTTTATTGGTGTCGTCGTAGACTTTCATCTCGTCAATCGTCATTTAGTCCTGTATCAGAGTTCTCATTTTATCCGTACAGACAACCATGGTTGGTCAAGTAAGTAGCTTTATAGGATTGAATTTACTCGATTGTATTTTTCAACACGTTTTTATTAATTTTGCCATTAATGTAATAAAGGCTTAAAGTTTCTACAATGAGGATAAATCATATAGACTTAAAGAATTTTAAATGTTTTGAGCATTTAGAAATGAACTTTCACCCGATAGTGAATCTCATTGTGGGTGTCAATGGAACTGGTAAATCATCAGTTTTAGAAGGACTTAGAGTACTTTTAGGCTCTCTCTTTTTAAACGTAGACAAATACAAAGATAAAATTTTCTGTCCTGGAATCAGTGACGATGATGTCAGATTGTCCCATCTTGAACAACAATACCCTGTTACCATCCATGCAGATGCAGACATACAAAACTTTGACTGTGGCAACGAAACTTTGGTTGTATCGTGGGAGCGTTCTTTGGAGACAAGAAACGGAAGTACGCGACATGCCAAAGCTAAAGACATGAAAGCGTTGTCTTTATCTATGCAACATGCGATCCGCGAAGGGAAAAAGACAGACATACCATTGGTTGCTTACTACTCAACCGATCGATTTAAGAAAGAGAAAAGAGATATTGCAATAGAGCCAGAAGGAAGTAGGCTGAGAGGCTATTATAACGCATTAGACCCACTAACCAATATAAAATTTTTCCTCGACCTTTATTTTACTGAAACAATAGCTTCTTTGCAACAAGGCACGTCCTCCCCTTTGTTGCAGTTAGTTAATGAGTCAGTACAAAAATGCTTAGATTGCGACTCTATCTTGTTTGACATTAGAAAAAATGAGCTGATGTACACTATCAAAAAATCACACGAACAAATGCCATTTCACTTGTTATCGGATGGAGTAAGATGTATGTTGGCTCTTGTCATGGACATTGCATTCAGATGTTATCTTTTGAACCCTCATTTGAAAGAAAAAGCTGCTAAAGAGACTAATGGAGTGGTGTTAATCGATGAAATAGACCTACATCTTCATCCATCGTGGCAAAAACACGTTATAAACGATTTATGTCAAGCATTCCCTCATATTCAATTCATCATTACGACCCATGCTCCATTGGTTATCAGTTCTTTAAAGGATGGAAGAATATTCTCCATAGTTGACAATCAAACTTTTGATTTCGGTTTACAAACAGGAAGAGATGCCAATTTTATTCTTAACGAGATGGGCGTTGAGGAAATGGACGAAAACACGAAAAAGGCACTTCAAAAATATTATCTTTTAATAGAAGACGGCAAAGGAAGAACTGAGGGAGCTTTGTCTTTAAGAAATAAATTAGAGAGTCTTTTAGGGAAAGAAAACGCCGAACTAAAAAAGGCAAACATCATGTTGAACTTTTTCGATTAGGCGTATGAGGTATATTGACAAGGGAGAAGAGCCATCGTTTATGAAACAATGGAAAGAAGAGCAACAAAGAGTGAATCTGCCATTGACCTATAGCGACTTTCGAGACAAATCAAAACTCAATGATGTATTGAGAACCGTTCAACATGGAATATGCTGTTATTGCGAAAAGACAATAGACCATTTCCAAGGTAATTTAGTTACAGGGGCACACAATGAACATCTAATTCCAGAGAAAGGTTCATACGGAGTGTTTAATAAGCAAATGGATTACGAAAACATCTATGCTTGTTGTATCGCAAGTAAGGGTAAAGAAAAAAGAAAGACCCACTGCGACGAACACAAAGCAGACCAAAATTTTTGGATCTATATATTTTCTTCTTGAGGAAGAGGCTTCACTGACATTTATAGCAGACTACATAGAAGAACGCAAGACCCCAATGATTGGTCTTGCGTTCTTCTATTTCAAACACTTATTTTAGACACCCCTTTACCGCCTCAATGCTCCAAGCATAGTTCAAATTGGCTTGTGAACCTTCTGCAAACGTGCCTGAGGTGATTCCAACCACCTCTCCATATTCGTTGAGGAGTGCCCCCCCACTACTTCCATGGTCTATCTGCGCACTGATTTGCATCAAGTGTTGACTGCGCCACTGAGACACCTCTCCTGATGAAAACGTGTTCTCCAATCCCTGCGGACTCCCTATGGCATAAACACGATCTCCTATGTTAGGTCTACGCTCGGCAACTGGGATATAATTGTTGGTTCTGATATCTTTCACTCTAAAGATGATGAAATCCTCGTCTTCATCCCTATGAAGCAGCTCAGAGATTTCGTAAAAATTCTCATCGTCTCCTGGTAATTTCACAATCCACGCGCCCAAAACAGAACCATCAAAAACATGGTAATTGCTCACAGCCAAACCATTCGGACCAACAAAAAATCCTGAGCCTTGACATATTCCCCTACCGTCGGAGGTGTAAATCATAAACACGGCGTCGTTATATGTACGGAAAATCTCCGCACCTGTTAAGACTTCGCCATTCGATTTTCTCTTCTTTGACGAATATTTCGACGAACGCTCTGTGTTGCAGTAATCACGGCTTTCCTCAGTTCTCTCCTGTACTTGAGAAGTCCGTACTGACTCGCGTTCATTTTTCTTATGCCCCGACTTGTGCGCACAAGAACAAAAACACAGCACCATAAACAGCAGAATATGCCAAACTCTAATTTTTCTCATCGCCTCTCATAATGTTTTTAGGAATGATGTATATCAAGAATCGTTGGTTCTTTTCTTCTTGAAATTTATCTCGCATAGAATTGATGTTCAAGCGACCGTCTCCACTGCCTGCAATCTGAATCTCGCAATTTTCAACCTTATTAGATATAATCAGAGGGTCCAAATTATCATTCCAAAACTTTTTAAATTTCGGTAGCCAATAGATCATCAAGTTTTTGGCACGATCAAAACTCAACTGATAGTTTTGGTGCATATAGTTCTGCGAGTTCTTTGATGCTTGTCCCTCAATAATCAACAGATACTTGTTCTCTTTATGACGATTTAAAAATGAAACGACTTCATCTCCTGCCCTGCTCAACTCGTTCTTACACTCGTCCGACAAATAGTCAAAACTTGTTTGTCCTACAGGGAAGAAAACGTCAACTTTCAAGGCAAACTTCTCGTATTCAGCGTTGTACTCAAAGTATCCGTCCTTACGTTCCAACTCTTTGGTTGAGTTCTGAATGGTTTTGATTTTGTTCAACTCATCCTGTGTAGCCCTCATTCGTTGGTTCAGCAATACGACAGTCAAGATGAACAACGTCAGCATGATAAAGAAGAGGCTCGTCATCAAGTCGGAGTAACTCGTCCAAAAGTATGATTCTTTCTTTTTTGCCATAGATGTTACTCTTGTTGAGAATTGGAAGACTCGGTTTTAATTTGCTCAGGAATTTCTGCTATTTTCTGATTCATCTTCCATGTGTTATAACTGCTAAACGCACAAGAGAAAGTTATAACAATGAGAACAGCGAGAACACCATATTTTAACCAAGATGGGAATGTCTGAGATTCAGGTGCAGGAATATTTCCCCCATTTTTGATCAACTCATTTACTTGTTTTTGTGCCTTCGTTTGACTCTCATTAACAGAGTTCACAAGTTTGGTGTTCGAGGCTTCAACTTTTTCAATGATTCTCTTATTCGACTCCTCAATCTTCGCAAGCAGTTTTGCAATTTCTCCTGGTAAATCTTTCAGTCCATTGATAGCGACAACAGCCTCAGGCAACTGCTTAAACTGATCTTGAAGACCATTGATGATTTCTTCATTAGCCTTTTTAAGGATTTGTTGCTGTTCTTCTATAGCTTCCTTGAATGTTTTAGTACGCTCCGCGGATATCTTGTTCAATTCCTTAGATTCATACCGCATGTGATCTTGCAGTTGCCTTATTGCTTCGGTGGAAGTTTTGTCCATTTTTCCAACTTCAGAAGCAATCCTTTCATTCCGAGCCCTGATAGAATTACGTTCATCTCGAAAGAAAGCCATAATCTCTTCCAGCGCCTTCACTCTATTTTCCTCTGCAGCCAACTTTGTCACAAAACTTTCAACACTATTCGTAATTTTCGCAACAAAGACTTCCATATCAGTCGTCAACTGCTCTACCTTCTGCAAATATTTGTTGAACGTTTTTATTCGGTCTGCACTATTTGCGAGCTCTTCAGTTGCAGTTTTATTCGCCTCTGACATCACAACCGCTTGATCGCTAATCTTCTCAACAGTATGAGCCAAATCCTTTTGTTTGTCTATCATTTTTTGAACATCAACAAGAGAACTTGTAACGACCTCACTCTGATGAGCGAAAGACTTATTAAACTCTTGGAATTGCTGTTTGAAAGACTTGTTAAAATCGCCTAAAGAGTTGGCAATTCGATTGATAGCCTCAACATCTGTCGTGTCTACCTTTGACAACAAATTTTGTTGCAACCAAGCCAACAATTTATTCTTTTTACCCTCGTTAGATAACTTGCACCCTTTAAAAATCCATGTTAACAAAGTCGTGCAAAGCAAACCAACAAAAGAACACTTCATCGCATTTCCCACACTACTCAACAATGAAGTGATTCCAACTGAAGCGTCCGCACCAGAGCCAGCAGCCGCAGAGATTAAGACAGAAAAATCACCAGAATCTAATAATGACATCACGCCAACCACGACACCTAACATTGTTCCTGCCAATCCCATATATAATGGCATTGGAATCTGCGTTTGGATATCCTCCTCTATCGCACTACAGTTTCCGTCAACAGTATCTTTGATTAATTGGAAATCAACGACATCATTTGTTTGAACATAGTTGTTTATAGAATTTTTAATCGTTTTGAAATAATTATTTCCATTATCTCCAGAAGCTACTTCAAAGTAAGGTTTATCTTTTACTCCATTTTTTCCTTCAGTAGTTCGATAATTAAGTTTATACTCAAACGATTTCTTGCGAATCCCGATTTTGTCCAAAATTCCTCCTATAAACCCATTGCAGAAAATTTGCCAAAAACCTCCTCCAAAGATCTTACTGAATCCTACAATTCTTATGAATGTGCTAAAGAACGATAGTACTTGTAACACATATATCAATATAACAACATATTTCTCTATATTTTCCATATCACTTCTTATATCTTATCTTCGCTTTCTCTATGATTTTCCAATATTTTTCATCATCAGAACCCCTCTCTTCCACAACACCTTTCTCAACTGTTTCAAAGTCTGTTGCCTCTTTTTTCTCTACAATTCCTACTTGTTGGACAGAATCATCAGTGGAATTCGACTTTACACGTTCCAAGTTATAAATGGTAAACTTGAAATTTTTTCCACCATTTTTCTCGGCTACATATGCACCATTTTCTGATTCCATTGAAATAGAATTAAAGGAGCCCGAATCATCTATTTCATATGGGAAATAATACTTTATAACAGACTCAGGAACCGAAAGGGTCTTTTTTTCATCTTCTTGTATATCGTCATCAACATTTTTCGAAAGATTAGCATTGGACTCATCTTCCGAAAGGCCATTCATTTTCAGATTTTTAAGTTGTGTTTTTAGACCTTCATTTTCAGATTTTAATTTTTCAAGTTGCTTGCGTAAATTTTGATTTTCATTCTGTAATTTTTCTATTTCCTCACAGGGCTTTTTATATTGTTTTTTCCCATTATGTCTGCCCTTTGCGTTTCTTTCTTTTTGAACATACGACCCTTTTCCATTAGAAGAACAATCCTTATTAGGATTCTCCCAATTATTACACACCGAATTATCAGATTTCGGCATATGTTCATCATTATTTTCTTCCAAAGATTCATCAGAAGTCTCTATAACAGAGACTTCTGATTTCTTCTCGTCTGAACTGATTGACACTTGGAATTCTGTTTCACTTTTGGAATCACACAAACTTTTACCCAATACTATCAACCATTCTCCTATTTTATTTGCATATTTTCTCATCACTCTTCCTTTAAGTAGTCATACATCCTATTCGAGAACTCCTGCAAAATGGATGCGATTGGATAGAAGAAGAACGTTTCCGATATTTCGCTGTTTTCCCTTCCTTTACGTGCGTTTATTCCATTAGAAATGAATGTTTTTATATCGTTCTTTGCATTCAAAATTTCATCAAGAATATTCCAGCCTTCATCTGTTACACCAAAATTCTCCTCAAAGTCATATTCCTTATTGACTTCTTTTAAAGTCTTAAAGAAATCTTCAGTCTCAGAAAAAACTTCCGATATGAAACTTTCATTCACATTGGCGTATGTTTCCTCTTTTTTCACAAACTGATAGCCGTACTTCAAAACCACATTCTCCAATCGTTCCGTTTCTTCCTCGTAATTACAGAACAAACCGCCTTTGCAAGTCGCATTTTTAGGTGCATAGTCTTCGCTAAAACCTAAAATTTCTAATTTTTCTCCGCTCTGATACTTGTACCCAACAGATCTTTCAAGGACTACTTTCGAAAATTTCTCTAACTCCTTCCGACCATAATTATCCGTCGTCACCAACGCCTTTAGAATGTTGCTTCCATTTCCAGAAAACGCAATATGTCGTGGAAGTGGCATATCCTTGGCCTTGATAATCTTCCCTGTATGATACAAGATGGAAACATAAAAAATGACAAATTCAAGTTTGAAATTATCATCATCTCTAAGTTTCTTGATGAAGTCCACGGCGTCCTGCGGAAATTTTTCTTTATGTTGTATTATATACGGATCTTCTTTCAATGTAAACAAGCTGGTTGCTACCTGTGCCGTTGAATCCCTGTCAAAGACTTCATTTAGTTTCTTCTGTAATTCTGGATCTCCTTTTACTACCTTTTCAAGATACTCATCTTCAAAATACGCCACAAGACCATTTTGATTATTTCTCTTGAAGCTGTCTTCAAACAAAGAATTTCCTGCAAATCGGAACGAAGTTATACAATTAATCTTTCCATTTGATGCAAAAGCAACATCCGTCGTTCCACCTCCTATATCAATAGAAAGCATATCTTTCACAGTACTCCCTTGTTCATTATGATAAGCAACGGGTGCAGAACTTTCGCTAATTCTATACACACGACCTTCTGTACCAAAGAAGTTCTTAAACTCATCGTTCCATATTTTTTGGAATTGTCCCAAACGTTTTTGCTTCATACTGTTAGGATAGAACCAAACCAAAGAAGTCTTTGCCAAATCACCACCAAGAGAGATTGTCTTGTTTCGAAGCATAAACATAAGATTTCTTATGTATGCAGAGATTTGTTTTTCCGCATACTCATTTTCATCCCATTTCAAGTCCTTAGAAAATTCATTATACCCATCCGTCTCTTTAGTCTTTCCATAAGAGAAACTCACATTATACAATTCCAACGGATTCAAGGCAGAGTTCCAATCAATTCTACTAGAATAACTTAGGATAGTACGAGTAGGAAAATGGAAACTCTCTTCTCCTAAAGACATTGGCATCAAATCTCTGTTGATAGTTCCTTTAACAGACATCAATCCAATTTCAACAAGTTTACCTTCTCTCTCTTTCTTTACAGGCAAGAACAAGAGACCAACCATATTTTCAGACGATTTATACTCAAAAGGCATACATTTTCTTCTGTTCTCCGTCTCATCTATGTATTCTATATGCGTATTAGATGTTCCCAAATCTACAGAGTAAGTGATTTGATGAGTTCCCTTATTCTTTTTCGTCATAAACAAAGGGACAGCCATACTTACGCCAGAACTCGTTCTTACTTGAATACATTCGAACTCCGAGTTTATGGTATAACCCGTGTTGCTATTGGAATAACGATCATCCTCGTTCCTCTGCTTTTGCGCTCCAACAGTGTCAACGACTTGTCCATTTTGAAAGAACCTCAAATCAAGCACATTTCCAAAAGGGGCAATAACATTTAAAGCATAGTATGGAGAAACATTCTCTGGCATTGAAATTGCAGGACAAATGACCACATCACTATCTTTTAATTCACCTTTGATGATTTGTCCTTCATTTCTCTCTACGTTTGCCGCTTGAGCTGTGTACACTCTACTATATTTAACAACACCTTTTTTCGTTGGCACTTTCAAAGTAACACTAACAGAAGATTTATTATTTTCTTCTAATAAAATCATCTTGTTATCAACGAGCTCCTTAGCAGAGAAAAATTTGAAAAATAATGGTGTTAATGGAAGAAGATAAGACGCACTATTACTTTTGAAGCCACCATCATAGAACAAATCATTGTTTAGTTTGTGTCTGAAAAGCAAATCATCGTTTTGTCTGTAAGATGTTGATAGTATCGTAGATTCCAGAAAATCACTAACCGTAAGATAGGGTTGCTTACTGCCATCATAAGGCAAAGTGCGACTTTCAAATGGTCTCTCATCAAACGCAGGAGCATTATTCTTTCCCCATCTTGCAGTGGTATATTGCCAATCCTCATAGATGTTTCCTGAATCCACTGGTAAGACAAGGCATTTACAATCTGGCACTTTAACTGAGTTTATGATAAAATCGCTATCCGACACCTCTTTAGAAGCCTTTTGATACAAAGGGAATCCTATCACCTCAACATCATTAACTTGATTACCGACCGTTGTGATCTTTTGGAATCCATTAGGGCACTCGTCTTCAGATGAGAAATCAGGCAAATTGAGGAAGTCTTCTTGTTTCCATATGTCTTCTAATGCTTTAGAAGTTAGATCCAAATAGTCAGTAAACTCTCTCATCTTATCACCGAACTTTCGAGTTGAGGCAGACAAACCCATCAAATATTTTACATACTCAGGGTCTCTCTTGTAAAGCGGTTGATATTCATCGTCAAAAGGTATATCCTCTCCAAAGTGAACTCCTCGCACATCACTCAAATCATTTGCATTGCCGAAAAACAATGTTGAAGGAGATGTTGCACCTACAACACACAAACGACTTCCTCTCCTATAATTCAGAATGTAAATATCCTTAACATCCTTGAAATTATAAGTCTTTTTGTCTGCTTCCCAATAGGTCTTCAATGCTTCTGCATAACATTTGCGACCCATTGATCCATTTTCAACATTACTCAGTCTGTTGGGATTCCAAACAATAATCTCAAATTTATCCTTGAATTTTTCTAAGTTGAAGAATATCTCCCCAACATCCAACGAGTCACTAACCATCTTGTGATAGATAGTCTGCTTATCCAACTCTTCTCTCAACACTTTTCCTTTCTTTCCCTTACATGCTTTGACAACTTCAGAGAATGCTGTTTTTACAAGGTCAATCCGTGCAAAGGGCGATGGAACAGATGTTATCTCTTTCTTACTATCTCCGCCATTAGGATCTTCTATCGCATTGATATTTGTTTCATCGTATGGGTTAAAATCTTGACCTTTCCACCCTTCTATTTTGTTATCACCCTCGCGATATATTCTATAAACTTTACTCATAATTAGAATCTATATTTGTCTTTTGCAAACTTTTTCGCCGCCACATTATATATCTCCATAAATTTCTCCTTGTCACTATTCTCTTTTGGAGAAACTCCATTCAATTCGGATCTAAAAGAATCCTCATCTACTTTTGATGAGAACAGACCTCCTTTGGCTTCTAAATCTGTAACTAAATGTTTCAAATCTCCGAGTTTTCCCGACTCAACTTTGAATGGAACAAAAGATGGCAAATTTCCTTTCAACTCATCCAACCATGAAATATAATCAGACAGAAATCCCCTTACACTTTTTGCATATTTTTCATTGTAAAACGCCTCTTTTAACCTTAGTTTACTATTAGCCTTAAGACTTTGACTGCTGACAAACTTATAATCCTCCACGAGACTCTTTGCGAACAATGCGAACTCAATCATAGGATAAACCAATTCGTTCTGATAGTCGTCATTATTGCTTAATCCAATGAAATTTTTAAGTGTAACAGCATTGCCTTTGTCTAAATCAGTATCTTTCAGACCGAACTCCATGTATTTCGTTTTATGCGTGTCACTGCTTTCAAAGTCATCTGAAATTTTACAAAAATCTATAATGGCTGTTGCAGCTAAAACCTCTATGAAATTTGCATCATTCGCTTGTGTAGAACCTCCCTCGCAGTTGTTGTATGCTTTTTTTGGAATATCACCAATATAGTAAAGCGCATCTGCCTCTTTGATATTTTCCTTATAATATTTCAACGCAGCACGTGCTTTAGACATAAATGTAGAAGAGTCAATTGCACTCTCATCATTTGCCTTTAAAAGAAAATACGGAAGTACCGAAATTGCACCAATAACTGCCCTGTTCAAATTTGCGCAATTATCAATACCACTACAATTGCGGAGCGTTTTCAAAAGCAATGGGAATCCACTAGCTCCCGTTCCACCAAAAATGGAGCTGATAATGAAAATTCTATCAGCTTCTCCAAACGATGACGCAAAATTTCGGAATTTCTCCGATTGCGAGATTTGGTTCAATACGACACTCCCGATATTAGGATTCCCCTTAAAACCAACTTCCATAGACGCTTGAAGGTTATCTTCAGAAAACAACATTTCAGTCATTGCTTTATCCTCTCGATCCATGCTACCGATTGAGATAAAATCTCCGTATGTTTTGTCGTTTGTTTCCTCTATTGGAAGAGTATAATCATCCACTCCAGGGTTTAGTTTCGTTCTGAAGAATGACAACTTGCTTCCTTCCGTAAACTCTAAATCATCATGGATAGCCTTATATTTCCTGAGTATCTCAATATTCCTCGTCAAATCCGCATTAGCCACATCTGGGTCGATGATGATAGGCACTATCTCGTACCCATTGGTCTCGACACCAGCAGCCAATAGCATCGTGAGAGAACGAAGCACTCGCGACCCCGTCCCTCCTATTCCAAATACATATAATTTCAGCATTGCTTGTTTGTTTAAAATGGCACTCTTGAATAATCTCTACTAAACCACTTGAAAATAAGGGTCATAACGACGAAAAAAACCAACGCAACAATTGCATTAGTACATCCGAACATGAAACAGTCAAATCCTCCAATCGGCAAATCTGTCGTTGCATTGGTTACTTCGTCTACCGTTACCATCTTGCCTTGATAAAGGTCTGACAATACCCACTGCCACCCTATCAACAGTGCCAATCCACTATTGACAACCAATGCTATCAACCAAGTGAAAATATTACCCCAACTTGGCTTCTGCAACAACTTGCCAAAGACAAAATAGTAAACCAACACAATCACCAACGTAACAAGCAACGTTGCCATACCAATTCCAATAAACTGATTGGATGTGACCACACTTGAGGCAACTCCCCATAGGTAATCTGCCAAGTCTGTCCCATACATGTTCTCCAATCCACACATAGTGTAGAGTGTTCCGAATAATTCGTCCATATCTATTAATTTTTACTGTTTGTTAAAGTTATTTTTCCTGCTTCTTTATGCTTCTCGTAGGCATCTGCCACACCTCCGATTATATATTTGATAGAAAATGTTTTATCTACTTCCAAAGAGTCATCTCTCGTCCCATTCAAATCTTCGACCCACGAAGGCAGTTCTATTTTTTTCACATTCAACAGGTCTGAGAACGACTGGTCCGGCACTTCTATAGAAAACGAATGCGTATATTTGCTTGTATTAGGCAAAGCTGTCACCCCCGTGATTTTCACACTTCCTTTGCTCATATAATAATTGTCGAGATACTGCAAATCTTCCTCCAACTGCAGACTTGGCGACAAATCCATCATCAACTTGCAGGTGTATAAACCATTCTTCCCCTTTGTCTTCAAAACCAACTCTTGCTTATCCTTTCCCTGTACATACAAAGTGGCAGGGAACTCTGTTGATGGAGAGAAAGAGCAATAGTTCTTAAATCCATGTTGTATTTTCGTGTTTGGAATATTACGATTGATAAACGCTAGTTTTTCTTGCGTTCCTATCACCCACAAATAGACAGGGCGATCACCATCATAATCAATCTTTCCTCCCTTCGGATAATAATATGTCCCCTGATATTTTGAATCTAATTGGTAGATGCAGAAGCTCAAAGTCGGCAAACTCTTAAGTTTCTGATTCACAATATTATTTATATCAGTTCTTGTGATATTCAAAAATCCTGACGCATTTCCTTTCGGCATGTCCATAATACAGTCGGAAGTGAATATGACAACTGTGTCTTCCTTCGCACTATTAATAACTTCAGATAGGATTTGCTTAAAATCCGTATTGGCATGGTTTCCTGCCACACTACCAAAAGCCTCAGGTGTCAATTTGGGAATCAATTCGCTCAACGTGGCATTCATCGGCACTGTTTGTGCGTTTATATAGTTCAAATCAATATCAGTGGCATAACCATTGAGAGCGGTCAAGTAACTGTAAATAGCATCTTTAAACTCTGCTCCGTTGCAAAGGTAGCCGTTCATGCTACCTGAATTTTCAATGTAGACTTTAACTGCAAACTGGCTGTTTTTCCCTTCCTCCCCTCCTTCAACTTTCAACTTCCATCCGTTGCTGCATCCAATAGTTCCAAACAAGGACACCACAAACAAAGACGCAAATCCAAAAACCTTTCGGACTTTTTCCTCAAAAACGTTCTGTCTCGCCATAAGTAAACATTTCCTTTTCTATGGTTCCCATCATAGAATAACATTCTAAATGTTTGCTTATAGACACAAAAAAGAGTGGGAACTACTGTCGTCTGTTCCACTCACTGAGGCTTCTCGCATCGCCCAATCCTGTTGAACAGACAACGTAGAAGCCCACCCAGATATGCCTAACTAACATCTAAAGGATAGATATACCATACTTCAAAAAAAGCAGGTATATCACCCCCCGATGTGAATTACCACACCATTTGGACATCCACCGTTGCTACCATCATGACAGGATTTTAGAAATTTTGCGAGAATTTCAGTAAGTCATGAACATAGCGCCAATAAACGCCTTCTATGTCTTGTCTCGACCGACTCTGAGACTTGTATTTCAGCAAATTAACAGCATTTTCACTAAGGTTCAGTGTCAGCCAAGACCACTGAACTTTTCAACTTTCTCGTTGATAAAGCTCTATTTTCTCCAAAAGTAATACAAAATCTGCATTTTTCACATTGTTTCCATTAATATTTTTTCACATTACACCTTGCAGACAATGTAGAAGCTTCTTCTTTTTAAGGGGCGCAGGCTTTCACCCTCGCCCCCCCTTTTCATAATCACTGTTTGCTTTTCTTGATTTGTATCAAATAACACATTACAACTTTCATTTTTTTGAACCGCTAACATCTTTTACAGCATCTATTGTGCCTCTTACAACCTTTTCGACTCCTTGCTGCGCAGCGTTAGAAATCATACCATTTACAACATAGTTAACAAGGGAACTCCCAGTTTTCACAAGTGTTCCTGCAGCAATTGCTGATGCGATAGCTAAAAATGACATACTTATTCAAATTTTAAGTTTATACTCAATTTTGCAAGGCTCTCATCACCTTAACCGTTGTAAACATAGCGCGGTAAGGCGGAATTTGGAATTGTATTCAGATTGTTTTCTTTAGAAATTTTCTGTTTGTGTGCTGTTTTGTAGAATAGGACAAAACAAAGACAAACTCGAAATTAGCAATGAGAAAAACACAGTGGAGATGTTCTACAGCCAAACAACGGAATGATTTTGCCATTTTTCAGCCAAATGGCGGAATGAAATTGGCGATTTTCGGCCAAATGGCGGAATGGATTTTTACAAACACTTTTGAATCAACAAGTTATGATTATCCATTACGCTGAGAAAAAGTCAGACAAAATTGGCGAGAAAATCCCCTTTGCATTCCCCCTCTAATTCTCTATTTTTGTACAAACCATTAAACGAAAACTCAAGTGGAAATCATAAATCTAAGCGACCAAAATTCCGTTATAAACAGCTATTTGGCAGAGATGCGCGACCCTGTGTACCAGAAGAACAGACTGCTTTTTCGCAACAATGTGAAGCGTGTGGGCGAGTTCGAGGCTTACGAAATCTCAAAATCCTTCAACTACGAACCATGCGATGTAACCTCGCCTCTCGGGTTTGCTAAGATGCAACTGCCCACCAACAAAGTCGTCATCGGCACAATTCTCCGTGCAGGACTACCTTTCCACGATGGATTCCTTAACGTCTTCGACAAGGCCGACAACGCTTTCGTGAGTGCCTACCGCGAGTATGTCAACGAGAGTCATACGGAAGTGGGTGTGCATGTGGAGTATCTCGCCACTTCAGAAATTGAGGGCAAGACGCTTATCCTTGCAGACCCAATGCTTGCCACTGGTTCCAGCATGGAATTGGCTTGGAAAGTTCTCCAGACCAAGGGTACACCTTCGCACATTCATATTGCCTGCCTCATGGCTGCACCCGAAGGTATCGAACAAGTCAAGAAGACTTTCCCAGACGACATCACCACCGTTTGGTGCGCCTGCATTGACGAGGGACTAAACGCTCAAAAATACATCATTCCAGGATTCGGTGACTGTGGAGATCTTTGCTTTGGGGAGAAAAAATAAAATACAAGCAATAGCAAAAATGGACGTCTTTACTTACATTCACTTGCAATATTTACCAAATAAAATAATTATTTAATATCAAAAGAACATTTTACAATTCTTTTGCCTATGCTTTTCAACACTTCACTCTATTTTTAGCCTCCGCTTTTTTATAGTTTAAGGCATTTTTAGGGTCAGTTTTTCTTCGACTTGTCTTAGAACGGATACCCAATTCCAAAGTTAAATGCACAATAGCTCCAACTTGGATAGCAGATTACCCATCGGTATTTCCCATCATAAATTGGATTATAAATCTGCATTCCAACATCAAATCGAATCACTAAAAATTTGAGATTCGGACGTATTCCGACACCCCACGAAAACCCCATCTCCTTATAGAACGTGGCAATATTGAACTGTCCTCCTGCTTGCTCCTCGTAATCTCGAATTGTCCATACGTTTCCCGCATCTAAAAAAGCTGCTAAATCCAAAATGGTATTGGTTTGCTGTCGATACTCCAAATTGAGTATCACTTTGACGTCTCCCGTCTGCGTGATGAAGTTACCGTATGTCTCAGAATCAAATTTTCCCGGACCCAAAGTTCGCGTACTCCAGCCCCTCACAGTATTTGCTCCTCCTGCGTAGAAACGCTGTTCGTAGGGCAAGATGTCTGAGTTTCCATACGGAGAGGCAAATCCTAAACCACAATGCGCCACTAACTGCGATTTGGGTCCCAAGAAGAACGTTTTCGACACATCAAACGTAGCTTTGACATATTGTGCGAATGGCGTACCCCAAATTTCATACGCTCCGTCCTCACTCTTTTTCACAGATGGAATGGCAGAACAGATGGCATACGGAACCGTTCCCGCCACATCTATACCTGCATGAATATTCCAACCTTTCTTTTTGGCCGAAGTGGATTTATCACTTGCATAGACAATTGAATATGACGCTCTCGTGATAAACTGGTCTTTATAACTCTCCTTTAACAAGACATTGTCAACTCTATCTAAATATTCCTCAAACCACGAGGATGTCCACGGAGAAACGACATAGTTGACGTTGCAAAGGTCAAATGTATGAAACAGTCTCTTTCGGTTGGAATACCATGTATATTTCCAATCTAAGCTCATAAATCGACGGTTGTACTCAGGTCTTTTACGCCAATTCATACTGAAAGTCAAAATAGAGCTTGCTCCCACCTGCTTTTTGTATTTCTCAGGCAGTGCAAAGAGAAGAATACGAGGAATCGTCAAGGATGTCTCCCCTCCGTATTCGTAATAATTGTCTGAATTTATGATGTAATTCGACTTTCCCCGGATATGTTCAAACGATCCATTCAACTTAATATTAAACACTTCAGATCCATGGAAAAGGTTCTTCTGTTGGAAACCAACGTAAGCAGCCGCACCTAAGTCGCCCGCCGAATTAGTGCCATCCACACCACACTGAAAATGATACAAATTAGATGGTGTCAACGTTATCTCTGCGTTCAACAAGAGAGAATCGCTTGGCTCTTCCGCTATCTCAACAGCTACTTTCGACACCGCTCCCAAGTTGCTAAACGAGCTATAGGTTTTGTCAACGATTTTCGTGTTGTAATATCTTCCTGTACGAATAAAATTGTTATTATATAGCACTGGCGGACGAATGAACCGCTCCTCTCCATCAATGATCATTGTGTTACCGAAACGCAACGTGTCCTGTTTCTCAGCATCTCTTCGTCGGAAAGAGAAGTCGTTTTTTTCTGTACCGTTATAGATAGTGATATTATTGAATTTATAACGTCTCAACGCTGGATCATCCTCCAACGATGCTTTTTTTTCCAAAGTGCGATATTTAAGAGTAACATCCACTTGGTTATTCCCCACACTTGTGTCTGCCTCAAAATAAAAATTGTTTTTGCTAAGTTTATAATAACCCATATTCTGATAGGCGGCAGTCATATTCGATGATAAGTCATTGAAAACAGAAGCATCAAAGTCATCTCCCGATTTTATTTTCATAATTTTTTTCACTGCTCGAGTTGTCAACAGCGTAGCCATCTCCTCTGGCGCAATGTCTACCCTAAATTCTCTAATCTTATAGAGTTCATTCGGACGAATACAATATTTCAAAGCGACTTTTTTTTCTGCGGAATCAACACAATGGAAAGTCTCAGCATTGAGATATCCTAAATTCTTCATCGCCTTCGTCAACTGTTTTTCGGTCTTTTCTGTCTGCATCTCACTATAAATAACAGGTTCACTACCTATTTTTCGCAACAATCGGTTAATACGTTTCGTTGTGTCTTGTCCAGAAAGCGAGTAAATGTGTAAACCTAATTTATTGATGAAAAGTCCGTCCGCATTCGGCTTCTGACTAAGATATTCTGTCAGATTAGACGATGATACTTTCTTATTCTCCACCTTAATCTCCACCTTGTCCAATAGATAGTCTCCCTCTTCCACATATTTTGTAGTGGAGCATGATGCGAATAGCATTATCATAATAATGACAGTATATATCTTCGCATATTGCAACTGTCTATTTTTTAGCGTTTTCATCATCTTCCTTTCCCTCTTTTATTTTATCTGTTGATGGACTCGCTAACGGCACTTTTTCAGTTGATCTTTTCTCTGAATCAGTCGCCTTTTCTTCTTTTATTTCTGGTTTTTCTTCTCTTCGAATGGCAGGTTCAGGCTCTTTGTTAGACTTAAATTCGCCTTTTATGTTGAACAAATTTTTCAGCTTTTTTGACTCTCGCACAAAAGAGAAGCCTACTCCTTGTGTATTATTAGAGGTTCTGAAAATATCATTATTAGTATGATTATAAGCCTTTAAACGAAAGATACCTGTCTTACCCAACAAATATTCGGCGTCAAAGTCGCCCATAAAGCCAGACGTATTCGTTGTAGCATTCTGTTGCATACCTAAGTTCGTACTAAGCAGCAACTTGTCGTGCGCTAATTTGGTAGAGACAGACACCCCCAATTCCATATCAGACAAGTCCTCTTTGGTTGAATTGAGGTCAGTTCCGATTGTCACTTTATCACCCAAAACATTTCCTAAGACATTATTGAGGGAGGAAGAAAGGGAAGAAGAGGCGAACGACATCATCGCATTACCACTTGACTCTCCATACGGATCGTCAAACATTCCCAAACCAATCAAATAAGCAAACTCTAAGATTCTAATGTTATCCGTGTTGATGATGCTTGCCACCTGTTGCTGAATCTCTTCACTCGCCTTTGGCAGAGCGACATCATAACCCAACGTCATATCATTCAAATCACCCGAAGCCTTAAGCACACAGTTGACAGGCACTCGTGTTGATGAGAGCGATGAGAATGAAGAACTCAAAGTTGCAAGATCTGCCGTCAACCCATAATTAACTGTCGCATTAAATCTCAAATTCATCGGATTACCTGAAAAATCAACGTAACTTCCTTCTTGAATAGAAAATTTCTTCGTTGGAATTCCTGAAAGTTTTAACTTCACATATCCGTCACTCACCGTAAAACGATTGTAAAGAGAAATATTATTATCTTCATAAACAATTTTGAGGTTTCCATTTCCTTTCACCATTGCTCCATCTGCCACATTAACATAAAAAGCCGCTTTATCTGTCAAGCCCAAGTCTAAGTTGGCATAAATCATAAACTTTTCTTCATTTTCCACTTTCGTAGTGTCTTCCTGTTGGTTCAATGTCGCATCTGACGATACATAGACAATATTGTCGTATGTGCTGGCTTCCGTAGCCTCCTCGGGTAAATTGATATTTACAATCGTATTATCACCGTTACTAAACTCACCCGTCAACGAGGCTTGTTTCTCGTCTCCCACCAACTTCAACGCTTTGGCATTAGCGAAGAACTTTCCATAGGCAACCTTATTTCTATCTTTCGGATTGTTTAGAAGTGCAAAATCACGCATAAAAAGAATCATCTCATACTTAAATTTTTTGAAATGATCATGATAAATATCGCCATTGAAGAACAATCGATTTCCGAAATTATCCGTCACTTTGAATCGTTTCGCATAGAAATGATTTCTGTCCATCTTGACACTGTCCGAAATGCTATAGGTGACACCAGTGTAATTGATTTTCGCCTTTGCATCCAAGAGGTAAACGTAGCCGTTAATGTCAGGCGAAGTCAAATCGCCCTCTATCTTTATATTCGACCCGATGTACCCTTGTACATCACTCACATACTCGCTTGTAAAAGGCACGGCCATCGACAACGGAACAGAGTCTAAAACGGCAGAAAGACGTATGTAACGATCTGCCGGAGCCACAATTCCTTTGATATCCATCAACCGCAAACTATCTTTCGAGAGTTGCATCTTTGCTCCGACACCTTTCCGTTTATTGTCCCATATTGCACTCGCCACCAAATCACCATACTCATTGCCATCGTAGTTGATGCCATTTACATGAAAGTCACGAGTGAAAAAGCGGAAATCTTCTCCGAGTACAGCCGTCGCCCTCACTCGTCCATCTATTTGGAAATCAACAGGTAGATCGTTGATATACAACAAAGAGAGCAGAGTATTAAATTTCAACTTGTCAAACTCTACGTTAAGAGTGTCATTTAGATTTTCTGAAACGACACCATTCACGGATAGTAACGGCTGTTCCGTCGTTGAGAGTCCGAAATTGTCAATCGTTATTCTCGTTGGCACACCTAACGGATAGTCAATGACAGCTTTATTATTGACAATTTCTTTCTCATACAAGAAGATGGAACTTTTATCAATGTTCATCCGAATTTTAAAATTTCCATTGTCCATAGGTTGGAATGAGATACAATTCCACAAATCTCCGTGCAGGAATAGCGTGTCGGGCATCGTCCCCATCTCAATAACATTGAAGATAGAATCGTGCAAAGCAACAATATGCATGCCAACCACCGCAGAGAAATCACTCTCTTTATTCGGACGAACGGTAGTAGTGGCTACCCCGAACAAACGATCCGACTCCGTTTTAAAATCAACAGAAGATGGAGCAACCGCTATCTGAGAAGTTTCAATCTGAGGCGTATAGACACTCAGCCTCAAATGTTCATCCTCTTTATTACTCATTGATCCACTTACCCTCAAAGAACCCAACAAACTTAAATCCACCCAAAAAAATTTCAATATCGGATTGACTTTGTCTGTCTTCACCTCAAAGGCTATATCCGTCGGACTGACGACAGATGAAGTGTCATGAAAAACCGTTGGGAAATATCTACTCAACACATCCTGCACACAGCCATAAAGTTCGTCATACTTAAATTCCCCGTCTATAGCAGCATCCAAAAACGAAGATTTTAAATCAATATTTTTACGATTTTCTATCGGAGTTTGTGTGAGTTTAACGAAGTTGACGTGTAAATTTGACGTGTCGCCCTCTAATAAAACATCATCTAAAAAAACATTTCCACTCCATTGGTTATAGTCCAGACCTACACCATTCACTGACAACACACCACTTGCAGTATTAAATGGCAGATTTTCTGACAAATTTAATTTTGAAGGATTTATATTATTGACTATCAATCGAATATTAGTACACATACTATCCGTCATCATCTGTTTTACCGACCCCTCTAAACCGAAACTGCAATTTGGGTCATCTATGCGAATAACCATCTTCACATCGTCACTCTTATCATATTCGCAATCAATGTTTATTGGACTATACATATAATCAAACAAGTTTGCAGTCAACACATCGCCCTTTAATTTCGCATAAGGACTTTCTGCAAAATTCCAATCAATTGAATTGCTCAACTGCAAGCGAAGATTTTTCACAATATCTGAACCAATTATCGGTTTTAAAGTGTTAACATCAATATCCCAGTTCGTTTCTGCTTTCAATTGTTCTAAATCTGCAAAAAAATTGATGATTCCAATTGAAGAGACTTTTCCAATTGGTGTGGTCAGATCAAGTGACTCTTGAAAACTCTTCAATGAACCCTCCGCAACCATTCTCAAAGAGCAAGGCAATAAAGAATCTACTACAGAAGGCAACGCAACATCCAAAAGGCGTTGCAAGGTTTTAGGTGCACCTTGCTCCACCACAACACGCTCTATCTGTGCGAAAATATGCGTTTTTTCCCATTGACTATAATCGTCTATACTCAACCTCGGAGAATAGAGTTGCAATGTCTGCGGATAGTTGATATGGAGTTGCGAGACGCTTATCTGTGGCAATGACCCTTCTACTTTTCCCGACAAAGCGATAGGGTCGGAGAATCGTCGCAACATCGGCACAAAGCATTGGAAATCAGACGCTACGATTGATGCGCTATCAATAGTCGCTGCCAACGAAAGTGAATCAATATTGAAATAAATATCCGACCCAGACAGCCATGTTTCATCTGCTTTTATATCTAAAGACGGTGCAGACAATGTAAGCGAATCTAAATTAAAATGGATTGGTGCGTCAAAATATCGAAGTCTCAACCCACTCTTCTCTTTGCACGACAACTCCTCGCAATCGGCATCCAAGGTCGATGGCAAATTCAAATTCAAATCGGAAATGAAATAGAGGCTATCTACACGAATATGAGAAGCGTTAAACAAGTCACTTGTATCAGGAACGCTAAAGATATCGTAGGCAAAAGAACCATTTTTAAGTAAAATTTGGTTGATAGCGAGGCTGAACTTCGTCGGACCAGAGGTAGTATCTTCGGGTTCGTCAGAGGCGAAGGCATCAATCAAAAATTGAAAGTTGAAATCAGCGGAGTCATTTGCCACAGAAAGCTTTGCGGTGAAATCTTTTAATGCTACTCGCTTGATATTCAACGTATTTTCCCAATAAATCTTTTTTAAGGAATAATCAACATTGAGCAAACCGACATGGGCAAGAGTATCTTCATTTAAGTCTTCTACATACAAGTCTTTAATGTAGATTCCGTTGAAAACGTCCAACTGAAGATGACCAACTTCAATCTTCGTTCCTGTCTTCTCCGTAACATAGTCGACAGCAAAACCGACGCACCATTTTTGGATGGCAGGAACATTCAGCAAAAGGAGAATGACGGTGTTGAGAATCAAAAGGAATGCGATGACAGAAGCCAACGCAAGCACGAGAGCCTTTTTGACCGATTTCCGCATCTTCTTTTTTGCAAGGGTAGAATTAGGTTAGTAAAAAGCAAAAAAAGTCTTGACATCTAACCCCCGTAAACGACGAGGAATGTCTAAGTCAGGATAGCTCCCTTCTCATCAATACTCTGGCGTGAATTCTCCGTTAGAGTCATCTTCATTAGGAACATTCTCAAAATCGTTCGTCGGAATATATTCTTGCTGAATCTTCTCTTCTTTTCGCTGGGTGGCCGTCTTACCGTTGTGTTTCTTTTTCTCTACATAGTCTGTCCAATAAACTGGCACCTGCAACGCAATTTTCGCGCCAAAATTAAGCATAGTCAAATCAGACGTGCCAAAGAAAGAAACAGGACTGCTTGTCAACAAGAATGAAGGGAAATGAATTTCAGCATTGACATAGAACGGATCACGACCAATACGCAATCCGTATGCGAAATCCAATGTCGAACTGAACTTTTCAGGGTCTCCCAAATTCTCATTTATGATGTCGATATAGCGAGCAGGTTCATCTTCATTTGTGAAAGAAATCGTGTTACGATTAGCAACTAACCAACAAAAAGATAAATCTAATTTGAAATACGGACGCACGATATTATCTGGTTTCACGAAGAGAATACGAAACTGCAACGGAATGCCCAAATAGTTGTTAGCCTGCTTGATACTGGTTACGGAGACATACTCACCTTTTTCTGCATCTGGATCAACATTCCACTCGTATGAAATTTCTCCTTCACGTCCCAAGAACGCCGTGTATGTCGTAAGTCGAAGCCCAGTTGACAACCCAAACATTCCATTGCCGAACATATACTCACCCAACACACCAATATGCCAAGGAATATAATAAGCGTGCACACCGTATTTTCCAAAGCGAACATTAGAAGGAGGCTCTACATCCTTTGTAAGCACATGCGCACCCACCTCAACGCCAAAATTAATCGCCTCTAATTTGTCTTCTCCAGTTGCTGAGACAGATCCGACAAAGAGCAATGCGGCTATCAGTGAAAATATTTTTTTCATACTTGTTCCAATCTAAAAACATGGGCTAAATACCCCTAACTTCGTATTTACAAAAATAACTAAAATTTTCAAAGAAAAGGTTAAGAAGCTATAAAAGTTAGTTTGGGAGCATCCTCTTCTCTTATGTTATTATTCTTACAAATACAGCCTTTCAGTTCAAAAAAATAAGGGGACATGTAAATTGACATATTACAATACAATGGCATTAATTCCATAAACAATTATAAAAACACCATAAGAATGACACCGTAAAAGAATAAAAACTTGTGTCTAGACCAGCGGTGTCTATGATCAATCCGTTCTCTAACTCACGAATAAGACATTCTCTTGGAAATGACTATCAGGACAAAACACATTGAGAAAACAAAAAAAGAGACCTAAAAAATAAGTCTCTTTGTCGAGGTGAAGGGATTCGAACCCCCGACCCTTTGGTCCCAAACCAAATGCGCTAACCGGACTGCGCTACACCTCGTTCACATTTTCGCTATCCTCAAATGCGGTGCAAAGATAGAAGAGTTTTTTCTAACAGCAAAGAAAAAAATGTAGTTTTTTAAAGAAAATATCAGCAAGCCTCAACAACCTTCACAGAATGCTTCTCATCCACCAATTCCCTCAATGTTTCCGTTTCACCTACCAACCAGACCAAATCTCCTTTATGGAAGACCGTCTGTACGTCTATGTTCATCAGAGATACACCATCTCGCTCTAAGCCAACAACCATCAGCTTGCGACTTTCACGCAAACCAGAGTCTTTCAGTGCCTTGTCGCAAAGCACTGAATCTTCCGTGATTTCCACTTGCTCAATTGAAATACTGCGATTACAATCTTCTTCGGATGTCACCTCCACCTTGACTTCCTCTTGGAATTTTTCTAATTGCTCATCGGTTCCAAGCACCAACAGCTTGTCCATCGGGAAAATTCGTTCATTTCCCCCAGGAATGTTATAGCGACGCACACCACGCAAAATAGAAACAATATGTACGCCCAACCTCCGACGATAGTCCAATTCTTTCAACGATTTCCCGACACATTTTGCGGCGGGCGAAATAACATAGTCAACCAGATGGATATCGTATGACGAAAGCTGCGTTGCCAACCCTTGTTTATAACCAGACTCTCGTATCGTCCGCAAGCTCTGCTCGTTCTCCCTTGAGTTGAGATTGTGCAAGAATTTACGTTCCATATTGATGGAAAATAGCTTTAGTCGTTTGGAAGCCAACATCAAAAAAACCACCAAGCATGCCAACATCGTTGCAATACCGACATAAACATTAAATGTCTGCAACAAGATAAAACCGACAAAAGCCAAAGCAACTGCAAAACGTAGGGCTGTAAGCATAACCAGCAAAACTCTATTCAACCTATTCTGAATCCACAAATGCTTATACTCTATTGAGTGGTTTTTCTTCGCCACCATCGCTCGCATCAAAGGCGAAATAACTATAATCGAGACAACTGCCACGAGCAATTGCCCCCAGAATCCAGGCAAATAAGAATAGACGAACGGTTTTAAATACTTCACGCATATAATCACAAATGCCAAAGACATAATGGAACAGACAGCTACAATCTTAATTATCTGAACCACAAGACTATACCAAACATTTTCATAATGGGTTGTCTTCCAATCAGACCTTGACTCCAACCGTACCAACCAACGCTCTGGCAATTTCTTACAAATCAACGAATATGCGGGATCTTTCAGACGCATAACGTAGGGAGTGAGAAAAATCGTAATGACAGACACCGCAACAATGACGGGATATATATACTCATCTATGATGCCTAAATTGACACCTAGCAAGGCAATGATGAATGCAAACTCACCAATCTGAGTAAGGCAGAAACCTGATTGCACAGCCACCCTCAGAGATTGTCCCGACAGCAACAATCCCATCGTTGCGAACGAGATCTGCCCCACTACCACAGCAAGCACCAGAATGATTATCGGCACTGCATACTGAACAATGACATTGAAATCGACCATCATACCTACCGACACGAAGAATATCGCCCCAAAAAGATCTTTCAATGGGCGAACCAATGACTCAACTCGCTCAGCCTCAAGCGTTTCAGCCAACACAGAACCCATCACAAACGCTCCCAATGCAGAAGAGAATCCCACCTTCATAGCAAAAAGCACCATACTGAAACAGAGTCCGAGAGAGAAGATGAGTAGTGTCTCATCATTCAGCACTGGTTTAGTCTTTTTAAGAATAATCGGAATAAGATAGATGCCACCCACCATCCAAACAACCAGAAAGAAACAGAGTTTCAAAATCGCAAAGACAAGATCCGTTCCCTCAAAGGATTTCCCGACAAAAAGCGTTGATATTAAGACCATTAAAACAATCGCAATAAGATCTTCAAATATCAATATTCCAAATACTATTTTCGTAAACTTTTGACTTCTAAGTCCCATATCATCAAAAGCCTTGATAATAATTGCGGTAGAGGACATTGAAATCATACCACCGAGCAAGACACTATTCGTCATACCCCACCCCAATGCCATACCAACGAAGAAGCCAAGAATAATCATAAAAGTGACAATAACCAAAGCCGAGATCATCGCCGTACGGCCCACATTGAGCAGTTTCTTGAAACTAAAATCAAGTCCTAAGCTAAAAAGCAGGAATACCACACCAATATCCGCCCAAGTACCAATGTCTGACGAACCCGAGACGGTAGGTAAAAAAGTGATTTGCGAGCCGACTAAACAACCTGCCACTATATACCCTAAGACAACAGGCTGTTTTAGCCATTTGAAGATTATGGTAGTCAGTCCAGCACTAATCAATATAAGCGCCAAATCCGAAATTAAGGGAGGAATATTCATGACGAAATGTTTTTGAAACAAGTCGTACAAAGTTAAAAATTTTGCAAAAGGAAAGAACAATGAAAGTTTATTTATATACAACAAACAAGCAAACTCGTTCTGAAAAAATCTAAAAAAGCGCGACTTTGCTACACCTTTTTAGATTTTTGTTTTTTTACCTTATAATTCTAAGGAATTTTTTTTCAGAAGGAAATCATAAATGCTCATTGTCGTAATGCCATTTTCATCTCGCGAGACAGGACACTCATCACCAATGATGATGATTTTTTTGAACGAATCGTCCACTTTGAGCAGAGAAGCACGCTCTTGTTTGATTTTTTCTTCCGACTCCATACGATAGGCAGACTGAATATAATATCTTCGACTGCCTAAATTGCATACAAAATCCACCTCAAGATTCGCACGCTGACGCTTTCCATCCTCTCCTTTCTGCAACACTGGCACTACACCCACATCAACATTGTATCCACGGATACGCATCTCGTTATAAATCAGATTCTCCATCAAATGTGGCTTCTCATACTGACGGAAATTGATACGAGCATTACGCAAACCCAAATCCATAAAATAATATTTGAATGGCGAATTGATATAGCTTTCACCTTTTATATCATACCTTGTTGATTTTTCAATCAAGAAAGAATCGCATAAATAATCAATATAATCTTTTACTCTATCATACGAAATGACAGACTTTTTTTCGCTTCGAAATGTATTCGCCAACTTGTTCGGGTTGGTCAATGCACCAATTCCAGAAGCCAATATATTGATAAGTTCCTCTAAATCACCATCTTGCTTTACCTTATAACGTTCCTTTATGTCTTGAACATAAGTCTCTTCAAACAATGATTTCAACAACCGTATCTTTTGTTCTTCTGTGACACAAAAAAGCACTTGAGGCAGCCCTCCGTAAAGCAAATACTCATTCAGTCCGGCTTGTTTAGACCCCTGATAAGCAGACATATACTCCGAAAACGACAATGGGTACATCTTCACTTCAAAACCTCGTCCACGAAATTCCGTTATAATATCCCTTGATAAGAATTTAGCATTACTGCCTGTCACATAGACATCCACGTTTCTTTTTCTCAGAAAGCCATTTAAGATATCCTCAAAATGATCAACCATCTGCACCTCATCCAAAAGTACATAATGAACATTGTCATCCTTCAAATGCCCCTCAACGTATGTGTATAAATTGTTTGGATTGCGCAACTTAAGATTACTAAAATCTTCTAAATCAACCTTTATGATATGGTCTGATGGTACACCTTGTTGCATAAGATAAGACACGAACAATTCAAAT
>CAVKBM010000005.1:0-62109 GCA_963654355.1 Bacteroidaceae bacterium
ACTCTTTTATACTCTGTACTAGTATAGAGAGAGGAAGACAAAAAATATCCGCCGCCTCAAAATAAAAAAATATCGCCCAACCCCTTAAAACGCTTGACATTTCTTTTCGGCTATGGTATAATATTCTTGCAAGCTAAGGAGTGAATTTTCTTGTTGATGTCCTGCCTTAAAGTTTAAGGTTGTTACGCTCCTGCTTGCGAAGTCTTATCCGCCGCCTTACAACAACATCCCTTGGGCGGCGGGCAGAGACTATTTGAGGAGGTATATATGAAACTCGAAACTTGTCGCAATCATACGGGTGACGAAATCGAAACGACAATCACGATGCTTGGTAACGGAGCGGACGGTTTCCGCGTTTACACTACCAACAACTCGATACTCAATAAAATAGGAAAATTCCTAGATGACCCTAACACACCTTGGTCAATAGAAAAGGTGGAGCGTTATTCCGATGGGGTTCCCTCGGGTTACTTCTTCAAATGTTCAGTCAGGAGCTGCCTGTCTCTTAGAGCCAAAAAGGCGGCGGGCAGAGAGTTCACGGAAGAGGAAAAAGAAGCAGCTCGCGAAAATATGAGGAAAGTCGCAGCTGAAAGATGGGGCAAAAATCAAATTTAATGTTTTTTTATAATAAGAATGTTCTTATTCGGAAGATAATTCGAGGTCGGGTTGAATACTCGCCCGTCTCGAAGTCTTTTTGGGGAATTTCTCAATAATTCAATAAGCTTGCTCGCAAAGTTTTTTTGCGTACATTTTTTACTCCGAAAGGCGGCGGTCCTCATAGTAAGGGCTGCCGTTCTTTTTTAAGACGCGTCGGGCAGTCGTCTGAAAAATATAGGGCGTTCATGTGATTTGGGCGGCAGCCTAAAAAAATGGCGGCGCTTTTGGAGAAAAATATCCGTCCCTACATTAAAAATATGCCCCATGGGTAAAAGGTTCCCGCATAGTTAGGGCTGCTGGGTCTTTATTTAAAGTGGCAGAGTGCATTCCACTATTTTGCCTCGCGAGGCTGGAGCATCCACGTTTTTAAAGCGGTGTGGATGAATGGCCGCTCATCTACTTAATGAGATCTGATGTTAACGCAAAAGATAAAGAATTCTATAATCAAAAAGACTAAGAATATCATTTCACAATCACCTCCTTTTGAAAATTCTGAAGATGAAAGTTAATCATCTTTTAATGCGCAAATCAGATTATAAAGCAGAAACCCAACTATAAACAAAATTAGAGACATGGCATCACCTCCTTTTAAAATAAATCGTGAATTCTAAGTATTGTAATAACAATCAAGAAAATTAAGAATATTACCATTTTATCCTCCTAATTAACTGGTTTGATTACAATATAATAGAAAATTAGTCCAAATAGAAACAAAAAGCCAAAGCCGCACATAGGTTACCTCCTATTGTTATTGTCGATGATTGCGTATAATACAGTGAAAATGATCAACCAGAAAAATATCGCTATCTGCATATAATTTTACCTCCTTTCCGTCCAAACGGTTATTTTGTTTTTATTTTGTGTGATGAACGTAACTTCATCTGTTGAGTGTTCGTTGAAGTAATCGACTTTGGTTTTGGTTGTTAGGTTGTACTCTTTACCTTCGCCATTATTTTCGACTACTTTTATCTTGCACCAATCGTCTAAAATTCCTTTAAGTTCTCCGAGTATCATATCAAACCTCCTTGTAATTATCAATTGCCTGTTGGCAATCTTTCTTCGTTTTATATTTCCCAAAACAAGTTAACGTACTGAATTCCTGTTTGTAGCGGTCATAAACTACCCACCAAACTTTTCCATCCAGCGCCGTTCTTTGTCTTGCTTCAAACGGACTTTCTTCTTTGTAGAATGCAATTCTTTTGCCTAAATAATTCGTCCCACAATTATAGAACGTGTACTCGTTGATATATTTGTCAAAATCATAATCGCGCGGAATTTCTCCCATCCCAATCCACATATTACCAGGTCGGACATTGCAGGGTAAGCAATAAATCGCTTTTCCTTCTGCGTGCATTTTTCTTGCCTGAGCTTTTGTTATTTTTTCGTAGTTCATATTTTACCTCCTGAACTTATCTTATTTCGTATTTGTGATTTCCAAAAAGCTTCTTTGCTTCTTCGAGTGTGACTTTTTCGTAGAACGGGTCAAAGCACGCGTCTTCGAAATACGCTTTTGCATCGCGTTTTCTTTTGAAAAGTATGAACGTCCCATTTTTCCGAGAGCGCATAAGTCGCCTCCAACAAACCATGTGCAAAGATAATACATATTAAAGAACCTCCTTTAATTTTTCGACTAAATTTGAGTAAAACTCTTCCATTTCTTTTGCGTGCCCGAGCGCTCTGTCGTATTCTTCGTCGTAGTGCCCGAGTTTGTTGTACGCAATTTCGAGTTTGTAACGGTCGCATCTGAATTTACCTTCGATGTCACCTACGCAAGTGACTACTTTTTGTTTTTCAAGTTCTGTTAATTTTGTCATTTTATTTTACCTCCAAGGTTGTTAATCTGTCGAAAATGCAATTCCCACTCTTCGTGAAATGATAAGCGAGAACCTTCCAATCACCCTCCCAAGTCCACGAAACTTCGTAGCCGAGAATTGCGTTCGTTGCGGTTTTGCCGACGAGAACATCGCCATCTTCTGTTTGAACCATGAGCTGGTACGAGGGATTGCCACAATAGCTGTTGTTACGCCTTTTTACCTTTAAGATTTTAAAATTTGCTTTGAATTCTTTCATTTTGAATTACCTCCGATTAAAAATTGCATTTCAAGACTTCGATAAGCATCGAGTTATGATCGACGAGCTGAATATAAACAAACCCGTTGATTTCTTCGTTATACCATTTTAACGCTTCTTCGATGTCACAAGTACTGTCAACTGTATCGATTACCCCATCTGCGTCAAGCGTTACGACTTCATAATGAGCTGCGAATTCTGTGAAATTGAGCCCGAGTTTGTCGAGATATTCAAGTTCTTCTTTTGTCGGGATTTTGTCGTCTTTATAATATCTTTCTACGGCATCAAATCTGACTTCTTGTGCAACATTTTCGTCATAACCAATACACCAATAGGTGTAGGCTTTGACTTGCTGATTTACAAATTCTTCGAGTGTTGTAATTTTGTTTCCCATAATAAACTCCTTTCCTGCGAATATACCGTCACAGGTCGGTTGATTTTTTTGTTAATTCTTTTTGTTTTGATGTTCGCGATAACAACCTCTGCAAGCACACCAATCGCATATTTTTGCGTCGTTGGCGTGCAGGCATTCATCGCAAAGCATCATTTTAGAGCCGCAATGAGGACAGTAAGCGATATAGCCGTCTTTCTCAACATCCCAAGTCATAATGTTTTCTGCTCCGCATTCGGGGCAAACTTCGACAACTTCGTATTGTTGAATTGTTCTCGTCGCTTCTTGTTCATCTTTTACGAGGCATTCATCTTTTGTCCATTGAACAAGAACGCACCAATTAATATCTGCTTTATCTATATCGAGAGTATAGCATAAACTACTGATGATTTCATCCATGCAGTCTTCTTTCATATATTCTTCGGGAAATGTATTCATTATCATTTGGTTACCGCCGTAATAATCGAAGACAAATTGTTTTGCGGTATCGTTGAACCCGATTTCTCCAAGTTCTTTAACCCCGCACCACCCTGTTGCTGTTTCTGCATAATTGCCAATGTTGTTTATATTTATTGCCTCGTTATCTTCAATGTTGATTATTGTAAAATCAGCGATGAATTTTGTTTTTCCCGAAGTTTCTTCTTTGTAAGCCTTTTCTGCAAGAATGTCTGCAAAATCTTTAATGGTACAAATTGTGTATTCCATTTTGTTGTGAGTAAAATTAATTTTCATATAAATCCTTTTTCGGCTCTTAACGTAAGAGAGTGTCCCGACGTGTTTTTAATTAGCTATTTAATGCTTCTAAATAAGCTTTATATTGCGCCATAACGTTTTTTAAAGCTTGTTTGCTTTCTTCATCAAATTGAGATGAGAAATAGTTGATTGCCGTGCAAGCTCAAGTAACAAAGCCTTGTTTTTCTTCTGCTGTGCCGTATTTTGCGACTTCAATTGAATCATTGATTGCTTGTTGTAATTCTTTATCCATATTTTTATCTCCTTAATATTCCGAAATAACTATGTAAATATCACCAATTCTGTTTACCCATTCATTGCCGAGCGGGTCGGTTTCTTCGTCGGGTAAATTCCATTCGGTTAAAACATATCTGATCGCATCTTGTTTGTTCCCTATAAAATCGCAGTCACAAACAAGCCAATCCATAAGCTCACGGACTGTTTCGAAGTGGTGTTCAAGGGTGTCAATGTAGGAATTGTACTGTTCTTCAAAGGTTGGTTCATCCACGTCATATCTTTCCAACGGGAGATAATCGAGATAGTTGAAATCAGAGTCGTAGAGTTTTATTCTGTTTTTTTCTTCGCGGTTTTCGAGTTCCTCGATGTAGAAATCGCCTAAATAGTTGTTATTAATTTTACGCATGTTTTATACCTCCTTTATGCGTTAGATTTCTTTGTTTAAATATAATTGTTGTTTATATTTTCTGTGTTCGCGCATCGTCTCTGCCCACTCTTCTTTTGATGGGCGATAATCTCTCCAGTGTTCTTTTATTCGCTTATTGTTTTTACGTTTCATTTCTGGATTAACGATTAACTGAATTGTTTTACGACTTACACCGAATTGTTTTGCAAGAGGGCAAGTTCCAACACCGCCCTCCGCATATATTGATCTAATCTGTTCTTTTTGGTCGTCGGTTAATTTACGTCGACGATCTTTTTCTGGTGGTAATTTAATCTTTTCTGATTTGTACGGCATTTTTAACCTCCTAAATTTCGTTTCTGATTATGTCGTCCATCCAGCCATCGAGTAAATCAACCGACTGTTTTCCGATGAAACTTTGTGTTGAGCCATAAACCAAAATGTTTACAAGTTTATCATAAGCCTTTTCGCCTTGTTTCGTGAGCGTGCCATCAGCTTTGAAAACCTTTTTCGCGCCGAGTGCTTGTAGTAATTCTTCGAGATTTGTGATTTGCATTTTACACCTCCAATTCGGCAAGTTCGATTTGCCAATATTCGTTGATTGTATCGATTACTTTGTCCGCTTTGAACCCGTCGAACAACCGATAAACGTTTACGGTGTTCCAATCGTCAGGTTCGGCTTCCTCGTTGTAATCATCCATATACGCCCATTCGAGAGCCTGATAAGCCCAAGCGCGTATCGAACCGTAACGATTATAGGCGAAACAATCGCCTTGATGATCCTCCGTGTTTACGTAGATTTTGTCGGTTGGTAATTTTTCGATTGCTTCGACCGATTTCGGGAAGATGTCTTTAAATCTTTCGACGTCTTCTGTGTGCGTCAAATCCATGTTGGTGTATTCGTCGAGCGACGAGATTTGCTGTTGTTCTTTGAGTTTTACTAATGTAATTTTGTTCATATTTTTACTCCTTTATTAAAAATTTTCTTCTGGAATATTTGGGCAATAATCTTCGTGGAACGTTATGTGGAAACAAGATTTATCATCTTGCTTTATTTTCCCATCGCCATCATAATACTCTAAATCTTCCATGTATGTTTGTCCACGATTTACGCATTCTAAACTTCTTAAAAATTCAAGAATCGCGTGTTTGTTTTTTACAAGGAAGTCGTATTCTGCACCTTTGAACTCATTGAAATAAATAGTGTATTTTCCATCACGAGTTTCAAGTCTACCTTTGATTTCGATTTTACTTACAAATTGTTGTAATTGTGCTTTAATAAAAATCATAATAAATCTCCTTAAAATTTCTTTTCTTCCCAGCCGAACCACTTATACGCTTCGACCATTTTGCTGATTGCCGTTTTGTCTACCTTTATCGGTTCCCCGTAAAAGCTTACGAAGTCGCGATAAAAAGTGTGATTTGCAACATCTACGCGAAGTCGCGAAGTGTTACCATTTTTGTCTGTTTTGCCGATAAATTCCATAATGTTTGGTGTCATAATATACCTCCAATTTTTATTAGAAAAGAGAAGCTCAAACGAGCTCCTCTAATTCGTCAAACTGCAACGCAACATTTCTCATCGTGGTTTCAAACCCAAACCAAGCGAGGATGTTCTGATTGTAATAATCGAGAGCCAACGGATCTTCGGGATCCCATTTTATCTCGCCGCAGAAGAATTCTTCTAAATTATGATCTCCGAATTCCTCCATTTGTTCATAAAGCAAGCGGTTAATTGCGTCTTTATTCTTTGCGTAATAAGCCGTCGTATCGGAATAATAGACGAGTTCTCCGACAATTCCACTTACACATCCATACTCGAGAACTTCAAGCAGTATCTGTTTCGGGTCATCGTATTCATCGAATTTGTCGAGAATATAATTTGTTACGCTTTCGACTAAACCGTCGTTTGCTTCGATTGCCTGTTTGTTGAGTTCTTCGATGTTTTGTTTTGTGAATTTCATACGAGAAATTCCTCCTAAAAATTATTTTGCAATTTGCGGATTGCTGTATGAGACCGCAGGCTTGCTTGCTCACCAGACGCTTTACCAGTTCGGCAGGGACGTCTAAGCCCATTCAACGCTTTCGCGAGGAGTGCCTAATTTTGATTTATCTAATCGTGATTTGATGGCTTAATAATGCCAGGTGCAAATCAACTCATCGGTGGTTTTCTCGATCACTTTGCACAAACGACGGTAATCGACATCACCGAAATCGTCAAGAAAACCAACCGTTATCCAATCTCCGACTTTGAAATTGAACGGCATTGCTCTTCCTTTAAAGGTAATTTTGTTACCTTCTCCGTATTCATATTCATTGGAGGAAACTTTCCAATCAACGTCATCGTCGATTTCTTCCTCGTCTTCCTCTTCATCGAAGTAACCATACGACCGAGCAAATTCGCCTACTTCGTCGTCGCTTAACCACGAGAGAAGAGATTGTGCGAGCTGTTCCCAGTCGCAACCGTTTTCGAGAATTTCCTGCAATTTGGCTTCATTCGGGCGAGCCATTTCCCATTGAGATTTAGACATTTTTAGTCCTCCTTTTAATAATATCTTTTGAAGCAGATTTGTATTTCTGCTCTTTGTTGCGGGTAGATTTGATTTTCATCGAACGGGAAAACTTTTTCCGCACATTCAATCGGCGTGAATTCGTCGGTTATCCAAGTCAGGCATTTCGTGCCTTCGACCTCGATGACGATTGCTGTTTCTTCTGCGAAATCCGACCAATTCCAGTCGATGATTTTGAGAATTTTGTCTGCGAGATTTTCATTGAATTGTGCCGTGAGTATTTCTCTAAATTCCTCGCGGTTCAAGTCGAAATCCGTCCAGTTGTCAGGAACTTGCATTATTACTTCGTATTGGTTTTCTGTTAATAACATATCTATTTTACCTCCAATTATTTAACTTCGTAAAATTTCGGCATTCCGCCGTTGTCGTAGCTTTCAAGCGTTCTTTCCGTATCATCTTCGAACTGCACGTCAACGTAGTCGTTATAATCGAGTTCGAATTCATCGTTGTAATAAGCGTCGCTTACTTTGTGAATTGCTTCGTATTCATCGTTCGCTTGCACTTCGACGATTTTGTTGAGGGTTTCTGTAATGCTGATGTAATAAGTTTTCATAATAAAATTCCTTTTTCGGCTTTCAAGCAAGAAAGTGTCCCAAGGCTGTTTTTGGTTATTTTTCTATTTTGGTTAAGTAATCTTCGTCGTATTCTTCGCAACGCCAGTAAACGAATTGATTACCTTTGGCTGTTGTGAATACTTCGTATTGAACGGCTGTTTCATCGCCGCCATTTTTGCATTCGTCAACGTAATCTTCATACGTTCGAAGCGTTCCTTGAAATAGGAACTCATCTCCGTCATAAACCCGAATTGTGTCGGGTTTGCTTCTGAAATGTCGAACTTCATATCCGACTTTTGCTTTGATGGTATTACGCATCTTATTTCACCTCCTTTACTAATCCGTCTTTATCTATTTCGAACCCTTCTATCGCTTCATAATCGGTTACGAGCGCTTCTGCGAGCCAGCTAAAATTTTCGTTTTCAGTTATCGACATTGTATCGTCGAAAACGTCGCCATTTTCCTTGTACGGGAAATTGATGTAATCGAAGTCCGTTCTCATATCATCGGACGTCCAAACCTTGACGCCTGCGACGATTGCGTAATCGAGATTATCGATTGATTGAATTACGTCTTCGCGAGGTTCTTCGCCATAACCCGACGACCAACCGACACAAATCGCCAGTTTATCATCGAGTTTGAGTGTGCAGCAGCCCGACTGATTGTCGATTAACCAATCTGTGCTTTCTTTGAGCCATTTTGAAATGTTGTCCATTGTGAATTCTATTTTACGCATTTTTATTACCTCCTTATGCGTTTTTAGTCTATTTGTTCGATTTCTGCTATTTCGAAGTCGAAATATTCTTTTACCGCTTCCAACGTCGGGTCATAAAACCCGCTCATCGAATCGACCATTTCGCCTTCTTCGTCGATTTCACGACTCAACTCTTTTCCGTCCATCGATTGTCTGATAACGATTGTTGGTTCGTAAAGCGTCCACTGATAAACGTTTCCTTCGATGAAATCGCTGTAAGTTTCGATTTCGGCTTCGAGCGTTTTTCTCGCTTGCTCTTTCCAATTCGTTTCGTCTTTTAGACACATTTGTGCGAGGTAGAAATCCTTTTCGACGAAGATGAGCCCGACAAAGCTCGAATCCCACGGGCAAACGCGTCCTGTCGATATCGAGATACCGCTGTGGTCATAAAGCCATAACGGCAAACCGCAAACGTCGTCTTGATCGAGTATGAATTGCACTTCTTCGCCGAACGTCATTTCGTCGATTTCTTCGTCGCTTTTCCCGTACTTGCGGCAGATTTCCGCGAGCTGTTCTTCGGTTTCCTTGTTGCTGTTGCAATCACCGAGTTGATATTCTCGATTGCAGCAAAGCATTGTCCCGATGTTATCCCACGAACGCGGGCCTTCCGAGAATTGGTCTTGCTCGATTACAAGACGGAGTTTTCTTCCGTCGGTGGTGGTGATGGCGAATTTGTCGCCTGCATAAAGTTTAGTGGTTTTGTTAATCATTTTAGTCATTTTTTTATCCTCCTATGACTTATTTAATCTTTTTCAAAATTTCTAAAACCGTCACCAACTGATTTGCATTAGCAACGTTTGTGTCGTGGTCGTGGTCGTATAAATTATACTCGTTAAGTATCCTTTCGACCTCGTTTGTGATTTTTTCGCAATCTTCGTTCCATTGCATTGTCGAATAACCAGTTGTGTAGTAATCAGCTTTGTCGTACATAACGTAAATCTGATTGTTCTCGATTGCTTTTACCCAATTTCTACCCTCTTCGTCCGCTAACAAACCAGCCCAATCGTTCGACCGAATCAAAATCGGATCGTAGTTGTCGTCATAACCTGGTTCGTCGTAATGAACGCAGATTTGGTTGTTTGTTTTGTTTTCGATTACGGCAATAAAGTCGTAATCTCTGTCTGTCGTGCTGACTTTTATAAAGTCGTTTTCAAAAATAGTCATTTTATTAGTCCTCCATAAGTTTTCTGATTTCGTTGTAGTTGGTTATCCATTCGAGAAGAACCTCTTCGGCTTTCTCTTTGGAAATGTTTTCCATATCTGCGAGATACGGTGCTGCTCCCCACATATTGCAGACGCCTGAACGTCTGATTGCTTCGAGTGCTTTGTAGTAGTTGATGTGTTCTTTGTTAATCTGATTTGCCATAATATTTTTACCTCCTAATTATAGTCTTATTTTTTCTTATTTATCAAGCGTTTTACGCGCTTTTCTTTCCCTTTCGGGGCGAGCGTAGTCAGGGTTTTCCTTTCTTCGTTCTTTGATTCTCTGCTTCGATTTCTCGTTTCTTGCCTTTTCGGCTTTCGTACTTTCGGCGCAGAGGTGGATAAGGGCGTTTGCACGCGCCTTATCCTTTTCTGTCATCATCGGGGCGAATTTCAGTAACGTCGCTTGTACGTCGTCGAGAATTTGCCATTCTTTTTTATTGCAAATCATAATTACCTCCTATTGTAAGTGTTTTACGAATTTGACGTCGTAATCGTCTTCCGCGTCTGTTGGAACTGCTTCCATTATATCAAGCTGAATTCCGTTCCATACACCTTGGAAGCTATCGAAGTTATTGCGGAACCATTTCTCCGCTTCTTCGATGGTTGCAAACCACCGACTTTCGAAGATTGTTTCGCCTCTTTGGCGGTCGAACCCTTCGACGTAAAAGTGTTTTTCTTTGAGGGCGTTTTCGACGGCTCTTAACAAACCATAACAGGTTTTGACGTTTGTTACGTCTATTTTCTTTTTGCAATTAAAGAAGATTGCGCCTTCGTCTTTGAAGAGCCAGATGAATTTCCCATCATCTGTTTCGGAATAGCTTGCTTGGTCGTAACCGAATTCAGTAACGACTTTCGCGATTACTTCTTTGGTGTAGGCAACTTTGCCTTCATAGTTTTCTTGATATTTTTTGCTCATTTTGAGCCTCCTGATAAAAATATTTGCGATTATTCAAGCGATATCCCGAAACGCTATTTGTTATTCCTCGTCCTTTTCAGGCTTCGGTAACGTCTTGGGGTCGTGCGTCGAACCCTCGTTCTTGACTTTGAGCAGCTCTTTGTCTGCTTCCGTCACTTTGAGCTTTTCGACGCTCTTTTTCGTGTAATCTTTGAAGAAATTAGCCATTTTACACCTCCTTTGCCAATCTTTCGTTCACTGCTTTGTCACGAACCTTTTCGAGTTCGATGCGGTCTTTGCACACTTTGACTTTCGTTTTGAGTTCGTCTGTTAACTCAACATCGAAATCTTTGAGAAGTCGTAGGGTATAAGTCTTCATCATTGCCAACGTGATTTCCATTATTTATCACCTCCTTTTGTCCAAAATATTGATTTCTTTCCTTTGACGGCTCTTTCATAATCAAAAAGAACCGTTCCAAGCACGATTGATGTAGATAAACAGATTATTGCGATAATTTCAAGTATCATTTTAATTATCTCCTTTAATAACTTTCTTCAACGCTTCGGCTTCGCGTTCAAACCCATTCTTTTCAAGCGTAAGATATGCACTTTCATAATCACCAAGTTCAACGTAAACGCTTGCAGCGTCAAGAGCCAACTCTTTTGAATAAGCTTTGGTTTGCTTATATGCTATAGTGATGAGACGTTTTGCAACGCCCTTTCTGTCGTACTTGCGTGTCGTTAATATATTAACTTTGCTATTGCCACTGGTAGTGAGTTCTTCTGCTTTGAGCACCTCTTGTTTTGATCTATACAGTTGCGCAAGGTAGCATTTGTCTTCTATACAGAAACCTGCCTTAGGACAAATCGAACAGCTACGATCGAAATAAGATTGAGACTCCTTAAGCGTCTTAGCCTTATCTTGAAGTTCAACGGCTTTTGCCATTGAAAAGTTGTATCTGTTATTCGTAATCATTTTACTTTACCTCCTTGATTTCGAATTTTGTTTCAGGGTAATCTTCGATGAGTTCGAGCAAGCGTTCATTCGCTTCGAACTCGCTCATCGGCCCCTCGGTTACGCCATTGTTTCCGACGATTTGTTTATCGTCCTTTGCGACTTCGCCCGTGTAAACATAGGTAACGAGGTCGTTGATTTCGTGCGTCATCTTCGTTGCGACTTTATCGCAGCGTTTCGACGCGTTTTCGAGCGCTTGCTCTTCGTATTCGCCTGTTACGACGAATTTCTCGGTTTTGAGAACCGTTCCATCTACGAGAGTGAATTGAGCAGTGATAATGTACTTAATCATAGGTTAACTCCTTTGCCGACAGCCGCTTCGAACGACCTGATTAGCGTCGGCTTGATTCTGCTTTTTGCAAAACCCATGAGCGCCGCGCATTTCTGCGCATCGGACTTGCACCGATCACTCTTGCGAGCGGGCCTTGCGGGTTATTGAAGAGTTACGATAAGCAACCCTTCGTACTCATCTGGGCCAACTTCCACTTCGCCAACGAACACATCTTTGACTTGATTGCATTTTTTAAGTGCGTCTGCAATATCTTCGAGCGGACAAAATTCGAAATCCTCATCTGATCCATATTTGCGTTCGAGATCGTACAAATCCATATAGTCAAAAGCTTTAGATTTTCTGATCTTGCTGCTCATCTCTTTGACGATGATGTCTGCGATGGTTTCTGCTAATATGTTGTTATTAAGTAATAAAATGGTAGTTCTCCTTGCTCTAAAGCCCTAAACGTTCTACCAACGTTTGCGAGAGCTGTTATTCTGGGTTTAACCCTGACGCCTTATGGCGTTTCGTCTTAATCTTCCAAGACTCTTCAGAGGGTTTAGCTGCGTCGGAGTTCACCTACAACAATTTGGATTTTGTGCGCAATCTCCGCTACGCTTGCTTTCTTGTTCAAGCAACGTGTACTTGAGAGAATAAAGCTTTTCAAGTTTGGCATTAATTCTTGCTTGTTCAGCTTCATTTCCGTGTGCTTCACGTCTTGCGACGATGAGATTTGAGATTGCGTTTTGTAATGCTTCGAGTGTCATTTTTTATACCTCCTAATAACTATTGAATTACGTAATTCACTCTATATAAGAGCTAATTACATTTTTGTAATTCAATTATATTACCATATATAGTAGTTATCGTTGTTTCTCATACACAACCCAAAAATACATTCAACCAATAAAAATGAAACACAAAATAAAACGCTTTAAATTTTTTAAAAAAAATACAAATTTTGCTTGACATCCAACCTAAAATATGTTACAATATAAAAAACAAATAAATGGATTGCGAAATTAGGCTATAATTATAAACATATCCATTTAGGAACATTTGATACAAAAGAGGAGGCGATTATTGTTCGTCTCAAAGCGGAAAAGGAATATTTTGGAGAATTTACACCGCAGAAACAATTATTCGCTCAATATGGAATTGAATAACCCACCGTCCAGACGTCTAGACAATTTTCCATTTACATTCACCCACTCTAAAACCTCCCCTCCTCCTTTCCCTTTCCCCAAAAAAAATAAAAAATAAAATTTCCTCTTTTAATCGCTTGACAAATTTCCCTCTCTCTGCTATACTACACCCAAACAAGGAGGAAACTATGGAACTCAAAATAACCGAACGCGGCTGGCCAGGACATTACATCTGTGCTGAATATTGCTTATTCCGTCGCAACACTCTCATCGAATACGGCGACTTAAAGTGGATTGTTTCAACAGTCGGTCGTCAACTCCCCGCAAATGACTCCGATTATTGGGAAACCGTTGGGTACGAACGCTATTACGAAACAATGGTGTTTGAAGCCGAACAAGATGGGATTTACTGGGACGCGGGCAAAAAGCACATCGACTTCGATAGCCCGTGGGCGATACACGATTGCAGAGACGATAGCGAATTCAGAGCAAACGAGATGCACGAAAAGGTTATCACGGAATTGAGCGAGAAAATTAAAAAGACTTATGAGAAAGGAGACAATTATGAAATTTGAAGACTGCAAAATTGGCGATATCGTCACTCTGAAATCGGATGAAATAAAGACTTGTGATTGTTGTGGCAACACAACCTCTTACATAACATCGACAAAGAAATTTATAATAACTGGACTTAATTACGGCACGCAAACCGTAGATGTAACACAGATAATTTCTCTAGTTACGGAGACCGCATCTGTATCTAGAACTGGATTCAAGTTCGTTTTCCCGTCATGTCTAATTCCATCGTGTTTGACAACGACCGAAATCATGTTAAATGCAAAGTTTGATTTGAAATATCTTGAACAAAACCCGTTTAAAGATAAAATCTGGAAACCCGATAATAAACTCGACTTTGAAGTTCGCCGCGAGAAAAACAAGCTTTCGGTTTATTATCACGGCGTCAAGCTCGCAACCGTCAAATGTCACCCCGACGATGCTTACGATGAAGAATTCGGGCTTAATCTTTTGCTTCGTCGCGTGTGTCTAAAACTTAAAGATGAACATACGGTCGTCGAAAAGGTCGAAGAATTCTTATGAGATATTCGGAATGCTATAATGGACAAACTGTAAACTCCCGATTCGTTAAAACGGATTTTGGCATAGAAGAAGTTTTTGATAAAGAAATGTTTTTGCGAATAGTTCATCTTAATCCAGAATTTCACACCGTTGACGTTAGACTTCTTGAGGAAGATGGATATTACAACAGCGTTTTACCCGCTACATTACAAAAGGCAAAATTACATTCACCGACCTAAGATTAATTTCAACATTTTGGTGTTTCTAAAAATTTAAAAAAAATCAAAAAAACCGACTTTACATAAAAACCGTGGAAAAACATACGTTTCTAATGCGAGGTCGGTTTTAAACTACTCGAATTCGACGGGTTTAACTTATTTTTTTATATTTAACATTCAGAATGTTAAATGAATAGAATACATGCTACTATATCATTTCAATAATACAATAATTCCACCCCGCTCGTTTTATGCCGTGCTTTCCAATTCGGTAAACACTTCTTTTCTGATTAAAAACAGATTTCGATATTTTAGGCAAAACAAAAAGCTCCGCCAAAACGGAGCTCTGTTTTTTAGAAGCTAATTTCTATAAGATTATCCGATTCGTCATTAGGAATTAGCTCAATTTTATCGGTTCGAGTTTGTCTACAAGATAATCAGGAAGATAAAAATAATACCATTTAGTCGCATCGTATTTCAACTTCGCCAACTTCTTGTTTTCTTCCGTTATATTATTGACGATTTCGATACGTTCCAATCCAGAAATATCTTCGCTTTTGATTGCTTCCGAATACGTCGCTTTTGCGGCTTCAAAACGTTTCACGTCTGTTTCGAACGTGCAAATCTGAATTCTCGCCCCGATAAACGCACTTAAACATAAGGTGATCACAACAGCTATGATATTGATTTTGCCATATTTCGACAAACATTCTTTATCTCTTTTCTCATTCCAGTCGAGAAAATCGGCTTCTACTGTAAGTGCGTTAATTAAGTTTATTATTGCGAAAACTAATGCCGCTACAAAAATTCCAACTATAAAACCTACTATCATTTTTAATCCTCCAAAATTATACTTCCAACTTTATGACTTAACGCCGTCGTTACGTCAAGCCCGATTAATTTGCGTTCTTTGTCAACGTAGATATCCCTGTCTTTTTCTTCCCATTTTCCAGCGAATTCTTCGTTTAGTTCTTTCGCTCTCCAATGTCCAAACACGATCGTCTTATAACTCTCAACCCTCATCGTATCAAACGCAACTATTTCATTAGGCGTTACAGCCCACGAAGCTTGCGCCCAACTCCAATCATCAAAATCGCTCAACTCAACCCCACGAGTGAAATACATCAGTGGAACAAATCCGTGTGTAAAAATATAATGTTCCGTTTCGAAATACCACGGGAGCGATTTAAGCCAATCCAAGAATCCGACGTTTATCATCGCTTTTGCGGCGTCGAATTGTAAATAAAAGTCACGTTTTACTTGATTGGGATAACGTCCCAAGAACGAAGCAAAAGTGTTGTGTTCGCCGTTGTATATATCCGTTTCAGTTAACTGCCTGCGCTCGATTGCGTCAATCAAAATGCTCTCGTGATTGCCTCTGATACAAATCGGTTTGTTGACGTGGTGAAGCGACGTGAGATACTTCCAGATATTTATGCAATCGGAATTACTCTGTACGGCTCTCCCGAAATAATCCCCACAACCCACGAGCTGATGTTGTGGGTTGGAAGCGTCGTACTCCATTTCGATAATTGCGGTTAAAAGTGCTTCGTAATCCCCGTGGGGATCTGAAAAGACGAAATACTTCATCGGGCAATCTCCTTTATGTCGGGGTCGATTGGATTACCGTCAGAGTCGAGAACGACCGCATATTTCACAAGTTTTGCGGTATAAACCATTTCTCCGTCTTTATGCTTTTCGTGAAAGATTTTTCCGTCATCACCTCTGAGCCACTGCCATTCCGCAAGTTGATTGCAAGTTAAATCAAGAAGCTTTTCTTTGTTGGTAATACCACCAAACATTTCACGGTTCTTTGCAGAGATTAAATCTATGAGACGCTCTTCAACCATTCTAATATCAGAATCATCTTGTCTGATTTCGGCATCCACATAATATCCTTTAAGCTTATATCTTTTTTGAGTAGCTTTCTCAGGATTGGAAATATCGAGCCATATTGCTTCGTTTCCCCAAACGTTTAAACTCGTAAAATGAGCGCCGAAAGGTTTTGCTTCCTCTATAATATCGGCATAACCGTTATTGTAAAAGTATTTCTCTGCTTTTTTGATATCTATCATACCACACCTCCAATTTATACGTCCATTATAACACACCTAATTTTATTTGTCAAGTGTTTTTGCGAACAAATTTGTGTCAACGCGGAGGCACAAATTGCACAAGTGGTTGTTGCACAAAGTGAACTAACCACAAATTTGGAAAATATAACCCCTCTGATTCGAGGGGTTATGCGAGGTTATATTAGTTCGGTTTTTCTTCAGTATCCCTCTCTTCGGTTTTCCCTTTAAAAATATTATCAACTGCATCTTTGTCAATCGAATCTTTGAGATCGTTCAGCGCAGGGTCATTCAATCTCATAATATCCGCAAGGTTCTTAATTACTTCGGGGTCAATTTCATCTTTCATTCCGCGAATTGTGTTCGTCAATTCTCTCAAACTTCCCGTGTCCATTTCACGCATACTCTGTACGAGTTCCGAAAGATTTTGGTAAGAAAGCGTGCGCTCCATCATACGGACAAGCCTGTCGTAATCTTTGCCGCAATATTCGAGAATATAATCTGCCAAACCCGACTGATAAATCAGGTCATAATTTTCGTAATTCTTGATATCGATATTGACTTCTGGATCAATATTCACATATGAAAGAAGCCCATCGAAGCAGCACGCGATTTCAAGCCCTGCCGTAAAGAATGTTTCGGGAACATCGATGTCTTTATCGCTATCTATAATCATACGAACAAGTGCAACAACCTTTTCCTGCATAGGAAGATAAGCACGGATTACGAGTCCTTGAAGCATATCGTTATAAGCCTTAACGGTTGCTTCGTCTTCGGGGTTTTTAGTAAACGCATTGCAAATATCTAATATTTCTTGAAGCTTCATCTTAACCCTCCTCCTCGGCATCTCCGTCGCCAAGAACCACCAGTTCTTCTTTGGAAAGAGTATAATACCAATTTCCGTGGAGTTTTACCATTGCACGAACTGCATAAGGGAATATACTTGTCATTTCCCAAGTGAGATTATCGGTAAATACCGCGCAATCATCTTCTGTTGGCATAAGGTCTTTGGTAATAAGTTCGAGCTTCGCCTTGCAGCCTTGTTTTGCGATTTTCTCGACAACTTCTTCATAGTGTTTCTGTCCGCCGAGATAGTAACATCTGTGTCCTTGCGAAAATTCCTCCTGAATCATCGTGATGAGGAATTGAGTTTTTCCGCCCTTTTTCGGGGCAACATATCCAATTTTAATCATTTATCTATTTCCTTTTCTTTAATTTCTTTTTGATTTTTTGCTTTTAACTTTTCTGCCAATCCACACGGGTAAAACTCCGTGCAAGTATATCCGCGATAAACACAATTCGGGACGAGCAACCCTTTAAATTCGGGGTTTACTTCTTCCACTTGTCGGCATATTTCCTTAACAACCTCGCGAGTTTCGGGCGATGCCTGCGTGCATAAACGCTTCCTTGCAATCGTCATCAACTCTTGCGAATTAAGATACCAACACATATCTACGGGTTGATTTTGGGGTGCTTCGCCGCGATCGTAATTCGACTGCCGATCGTTCCTCTGCGTTTTAACGAAAGGCGTCGCATGAACGTGTCGACATAAATGAACACTTACCCAATATGGTATGTTCGTTATCCTGAAACAAAATTCGAGAGTTCTTATCGGGCTGTATTCTGCCGCGAGTATTTTGTGTTTCCACTCCTCCGTGGGAAGTTTATTACTGTCTTTCCCAACCGTGACCAGCGTGCATTTTTTACACAAAAGCCAATCTTCGTCGGTCGGGTGCTTTAGTATTTCAACTTTAAAGTCCATTAGTGCACCTCGTCTGCAAGAGATTTTATTTTTGGTTTCTCTATGCCGTATTGTTCAAACAAATCTATTTGAGGAGCGTACTCGCCAAAATATTTTGCCTCCGCTTCCAAGCGAGCTTTTATGGCGTCGTCCTTTTCTTTAAATCGTTTATGAAGTTTATAATCATCATCAGCTTTTAACGTCGCCATCCATAATGAACGCTCTTTACACCAATGAACACCGATAACCCCAGATGTATTCGTACACTTTATTCCTTTATTAAAGTTGTTTTCTCTTTGCGAACATTTGCGCAAATTGCTTCGACGATTATTAAGTTCATTTCTGTCTATGTGGTCATGATTTGCAAATCCAAGATACACATGCTGTCTTATGTTTTTACCATTTATACTTCCAGACAGTCGTTTCATGTTGGCCCATTCGGTTGTTTCGGTCCAATAAATATCTTTTATTTTATCATAATCCTCTAAATCAACATAAAAAGGCGTTCCCTTTTGGGTATAACCAACGACATAATCATCGAAAAACTCATATTTATTTTTCTTTCTTCTTTGTTTTATTAAATCTTTTGTTAAACAACCGCAAGATAATGAGTGCCCAGATAATAAATTTCCACCAGAAGCTTCAAAGCGCGTCTTCTTCTCGCATTGGCATTCGCACATCCACATCCAATTTTTTATTTTGTTTTGTCTTGTGCGATATAAAACCTTTACACGACTTTGAGGGAAACCATGTTCCCACATCTTCCAACCCGTAATATCTTTAAAATAAGGGTGTTCTTTTCTATAACAACCACAACTTATATTTTTATCATGTCTTAAATCATATGGTGTTTTTATGATAAAGTTTCCGCACTCACATAAGCATTTCCATCTTGTGAGTCTTTGTCCACTTGGTGCTACATATGTTGGTGCTCTTTCAATTACAGTCAATCTACCAAATTTTTGTCCAGTTAAATCTTTCAATGCTATAATTAATTAACCCCGTCTGCCCAGGCACAGAACTTAGAGCGATATACTTTTGTTAATTTTATCTCTGTCACAAAATCGCAATCGGCAACCGCGTTCATATACTTGGGTAAGGCGCTTTCGGCAGGATATTTCAAATCGCATTGAGAAGAGCAACCGAGCACGATTACTTTAGTATTCTTTCCAACTCGTGTGAGCACCTTCTTTGCTTTTCTCATATCGTAATTTTCAAATTCGTCAACGATTATAAAGGCGTTATCTATCGTTTGCCCGCGCATAAATGTTTCGCCTGTGAAAATAACCTTTGCAGTTCCAAGTTTTTGTGCTTCCATATTATCATCACTGATAATTGTTTGTGCTGGATCATACCCCCACTGTAATACCGCTTGATCAAGTGCGGTTCTCATTGGCAAGCATTTCATATTAAAATCTCCAGGCAACATTCCGATTGAGGAAACTTCGACAGTTGGGTTGATGATATAATACATCTTATCAAACATTCTAAGCTCATTCGTCATAAGGAGTCCGCAACCAACCGCAACACTCGTTTTAGAGGTCCCTGCTTTTGCATTAACAAAAACACCTGTATTTTTTTCATTGAAAATTGCTTTAATATATTCCTTCTGTTCCTCATCTAATTCATAAGGAAATCTCTTCCAGTAAGTATATTCCAGCGGGTCTTTTAAAATTTCGATTTTCTTTTCAGTATTAGTAGTAGTTTTTCTATTAGCCATATATCTTACACCAACTCATCAATGTCCGTGATAATTTTATCAACAACACCAAGTTCAACTTGCTCTGTTCCGTTAACAAACCATTCCGATTTCTTTTTCTTATTTAATAAATCTTTCGAGATCTTGGTACATTCGATAACATGATCAAACAACCGAAGTAAAAGTTTGTTATATTGTGCAGTGTGAGATTTTATCTCTTCGGCAGTTCCTTCGAAGCCGCCATTCCCTTGGTGTATTAGAGATTGAGAGTTTTTAAGAGCGTATTTTTTATGTCCAGCAATCAATATATAAAATCCACCAGACATTGCAACGCCTGCGTTATATGTGTAAACAGGTGTTTTTGAAATTTTAATGATATCGATTAAACTAAGTGTTGCGTCTATATCCCCACCATAAGAATTGATAATTATCTTAATTGGGCGACGTTCATCTTGAGACAAATCTTTATCATTTCTATTCCAAGCCACAATCATTCTGATAATCGGAGTTACGGTGTCGCGGTCTATCTCGTCATCTAAATAAATTACACGATTATTCAAATCGTTATAATACGATAATCTGAAAGGATCAGGTAAACTGTCATTTTCGCCAACTATTTTGGAAATATCGATAGGAACAGTAATAACATCGTCTACAATTTTTTTATCTACCATCTATTTTCTCCTTCAACAATCTTCATTGTCTGTAAGTATTGTAACACACCTTCTCAATCTTGTCAAGTATATCCGTAAAAATATTTTATTTTTTTATTTTCTTTCTATAAAACAGTTGACAACTCAAAAATTCTGTGTTATAATAACCCCGAAACTGAATAGTTTATCAGCGGACGCACCACCGCTTTGACAACAGGATTGCCGCAAATGTTACCGCCACACACCGATATATTTTGCGTCAGAGGATCGTGGACACCAAACAAAACCTCAATAAAAAAGATGGTGGGCTTGGAAAGGCGAAGAAGAGAGCGCTTACCTCGATAAAGACGTTATGGATTCGCGTGTAACGAGAGGTATGACGATGTGAAATCATTGTTTATATGTGTGTTATAGCAGAACGGAAACTCAAGCAGGGGAAGTTTGTGAAAAGGGTATAATGTCATCCCGTCATCGTATGGGAGCATTATACCCAAAACACAGAACCATTTTTCTCGCAAAGGAAGGTTTGTGTTTCTGTTATTCTTTCTTTTCTTTTCCATAGTTTTCACATTTAATAAAGTTTTTGGGTATAATTAAGGGTGGTTTGGGTGGGGTAAGAGTATAAATTAAATAATTAAATTTTAGTAAAAATAAAAATAGTAAACACTTGACAGTATATAGAATGTATATTATAATATATTCAGAATTAAGATATATGTAATTCCAATAAGGAGGAAGACAATGACGTGAAAATATTTTTGGATTGCGATGATACAATTATAAACTCTTCTGAATGTATCATTGGTTTGTTGAACAAGAAAAACGGCACAAAAAAAACAATTAGAGATTTGAAGGATTTTCATTATCGTTCAATAGACAAAACACTAACAGACGAAGATGTAATTAGACTTTTTGAAGCGGATGAATTTTGGGACTTAGTTGATTACAATAATGGGTTCCTGAGCGTAAAGAATTTTATCGATTCAAATTTTGATGTAGAAATTGTTAGTTGTGGTACTGAATTAAATTTGAAGAAGAAAAAAGAAAAATTAAAACTGCTTGGATATAAGTTTACAGGAATTTTAATTAAAGACGATTCAAATTTATGCAAAAAGTGTATAAATATGCAAGACGGTATTCAAATCGATGACAATATGGAAAGCATAGAGAACACTAATGCGGCGATAAAGATACTTCTTCAAAATGGGCACGATTTTCCGTGGAATAGAGTAAAACCTAATATTGATAATTTGTACGTTGTTCAGACGTGGGAAGAGATTTATCAGATTTTAGAGTTTTTCAAAAAGCATCCAGAGTTTGTTTGTATGGGGTATTAAAATGCGAACTGATTTGATAGACAAAGAAACCTTGATAGATGAATATTTGATAAATAATTTATCTATTGCCGAAATATCAAATAAATATTCAATACCGAGAACAACATTGGGAAGAATTTTAAAAGATTATAATATAAATAAATCAGTTGATAAAATTAGAGAAAGCATTTTGAGAAATAGGCGCGGTGGAATTTTAAAAGATAAACATTTAGCCAAATTAGAAGCTGGTCTAATCAATAATATTATTAAAGGCAAACAAGTCTTATCTTTTAATAAAAGGGAAAATAATAAATATATTTGGAATGTTAAATGCGTTTATTGTGGTTGTGAATTTTGCCAAAACACCACCGCTCTAAAAAAGAGTTACCATAATTGTATTGTTAAAAATCCCAGAAATCAAAATAAATTTGTTGAAACGATTGAAGATAATAAGACTTATGTTTTGATTTATGATAACAATGAAAATTCAACCATTGTAGATAAAGATCAAATCGAAAAACTTAAAAATTTTTATTGGCGATTGGGTAATAAGGGGCGTTGGGTTGCAGTTAATAAAAGTAGAAAGTTTGGATATAAATCTAAAGAATTATTTATTTATAATTTTATAATGGATTTTGATCCAGCGAAAGATAAAGGATATGTGGTAGATCATATAAATAGGAACCCAAATGATAATCGAAAATGCAATTTAAGAATAGCCACCAAAACACAAAATGCATATAATCGAAGTTTTTATAGCGAAACGAAAGGAATAGAAAAAATATGTAATGGCTTATATAGATCTCGTATTATGAGTAATGGTATTGTATATGAGTTAGGATTCTATGTTTCAAAAGAGCAGGCTTGTTCAATTTATAATGTCGCAGCTAAATATTTTTTCGGGGATTATGCAGTATTGAATAAAATTAATTCATCACAATTTTTAAAAGGAATAGTCCTTATAGGTGGTAAGGCTAGAAGTGGTAAAAATTATATAGGGGATTTAATTTCTAAAAGGCTTATTGATAGAGGATATTCCGCTAAAGAATTAGCTTTTGCCGACTATTTAAAATATTTATGTACTCAATATTTTGGATATGATGGGACAAAAACCGAAGAAATGCGTACTTTATTGCAAAGACAAGGAGATGTTTATAGAGAGTATGATAAAGATATTTTTGTAAATGCCATAATTGATACTATAGCGGGGTTTTGCGGGAAATATGATTATATCATCATAACCGATACTAGATTTGTAAATGAAATAAAAGGTATGTTTAGAAAATTTGGGGCGCTTGTTCGAACTTTAAGAGTTGAACGAAATGGTTTTGGAAACGATTTATCTAAAGCTCAACGCGAGCATATTTCTGAGACCCAATTAGACGACTATAATTTTGATTTTTTTATTAAAAACATTGACGAGGATGATGTTTTTGTTAACGATCAGGTAAATTGTTTTATAGATGAAATGATTAAAAACCCATTTATTTGCCATAACATAGGCTAAAAGGAGAAAATAATGCCAGTTTTGCAGAATTTATACCAGATTTATAAATTACCATCTGGTTTAATTGTAAAAAGTGATTTAAAGCTTGAAAATTATACCCGAAAACGTGCAATTCAAGATGGAAATCTCGTAAGTGTTGGCGATAATATGGTTTTTTACAAAATTCGCGATTATTACGGCGATGCGAGAAGTCATCAGGAGATTTTCGATACGGTTCAGAATTTAAGAACCACGCTTCGAATCTGCAAAAGAGAAGGGAAAATATTGGAAGGGCACATTGTGAATCAGCAAATTCAAGACATTCTTTTCGTAAAAGACATAATTGTTGTAGTTTGCGAAAAGAAATCCGAATATTTAAAGATCGGAATGAAAGGTTTTGAGGTGAACGGTATTCGGTATACAAGGCTTTGCGCGGGTGCGGGGAATTTGCGTCGAAACAGTGCAATTTATGTTAACGAAAAGCTTTATCCATATCTTTACGAAGTGTTTATGTGTGGGCTTGCTGATAAACTCAAAGAGGCGATTCTTCCGAAGCTCGGTGCATATTTTGCACTTTCCTTTTCTTCAGTTTTATGGGTAAGAACACCGCGAGTTTGCGTGATAAAAGATTTTGAAACCACGCTTCCAGATCAAAATGTCGATTTTATTTGTCGAAAGGAAGAAATTGGGGAAGATGGGAACCCGCGAACAAAGCACTACATCGAAAAGCGAATAATGGATTTAACCTTAAATAGCGCAGATGGTCAAGGTTTGGTGGATCCAGAATTTAGCAAGTTATGGGCAGAAGATATGCAACTCGATTACGTCCCCTCTTCGTTTGTTGTTAGAAGCTCGTTCGTAAAAGGAAATCTCGTTCCGTTTGATTTTAAGGCTTACGCGGCTGAGCACGGGATTGATAAAATCAAAGATAGATGGGGTGTTGAGTACCCATTGAATGAAATTGATGTTTTATTAAGTGAGTCGCAGTTCAAAGAATACAAGGAATATTCCAGTTGGCAGGAATATCTGTATTACTTTAATAAATACAAGCTTCGTTGGGGTGTTGCTCGCTACAACAAAAAACACGACGACGAGTATGTTTTAGCGAATTACCAATATATTCAGGCGCTCAGTCTTTCAAAGGAAGATATTCATGGTTTAATTCAGCCGACAATTAATTGGATAAAAGGTGTTTGTTCTGGAGACCAATTATATAGTCTTTTGTTTATGTTCGGCGGCAAGAGCGAAGATGTGACTTATGAAAGGATGTATTCTTCGGCGCAGTCGACGTTTATGAAAGCGATTGTGAAAAACAACGAGATGTTGAAAGATGCGCACGTTCAGAGGAAGATTTACAAGAATATCGTCGAATGTATCAATCGGGCGAAGATAGGAAAGATTTGGGTAAGAGGAAATTACCAGTTTATGATTTCCGATCCGATAGCGCAGTGCCAATCGGCGTTGGGATTACCCGTGAAAGGGGAAATTCCAGCTGAACACGTTTGGTCAAATTTTTGGAACGAACGACGAATTGAGGGTTATGTTGACTGTTGTCGTTCGCCTATGATCGATACAAGTGAGCATAACCCATCAAAGTTATATAAAAGTGATACTACTGAGAAGTGGTATCAATATATAAAAAGTGGTTTGGTGTACAGCATATACGATGTTGCAACATTCAAGCACTCAGATAGTGACTTAACGATATAGGTCCTGCGATTGGCGACAATCGTATGCAAACTCGGTGAACCCACAAATGTGGGGTGTGGAGATTAATCTCTGCTAACGACAAAAATCTTCTTTCGATTTTCGCAATATAAATACGAGAAGGTGATATTGTTGGATTTTGATAAGATAGATTTTTCTGTAAAGAAATATGATGAAACTCGTAAATATTATGTTTATGAGTGGTATAATGTTGAAACTGGCGCTATCTTTTATGTTGGCAAAGGCAGCGGTGGTAGATATAAAAGAGTAACAAATAGTTCTCGAAATATATATTTTTTAAGATATTACAACAAATATAAATGCGATAGCAGGATTTTGTTTTGTGGCTTGACGGAAGAAGAAGCATATCTTAAAGAAAAAGAAATTATAATAAAATATAATAAACTCGGCTATCAATTAACGAATTGTGATGAAGGAGGACACCCTGGCGGTGCTAATTCTGGAGAAAAAACGGTATGTATGGGAAAACTCATACTCCAGAAGTTCGTAAAATCCTAAGAGATGCTAATCTTGGAAAGATTGGTAAAACAAATTCAAATGCGAAGTATTGTGATGTTTATAACGATAAGTTTGAATTTATAAAACATTTCGATTGTATAACCGATGCAATGAATTATATTGGTGAAATAGAGAACAGAACTTATAAGAGTATGGTGACGTATTTTTGGAGATATCAAAACGGGACCATAGATATTATACTAAATAAGTATCATATAAAAATTTATAGAAAATCGAGAGAAGACAATGACGTGCCAAGCGTTTCTGAAAATGGAAATGAAGGTACAACGACTATCGAAAGCGTATAAATAGAGAAATACTATTTAGAGTAAGCGAGTAGAGTACCGATGAGTGAAATTCTCAAAGGGAAGTGCCGAGATTCTTATATTTGGTAAAAGAATATAAGAATATAAAATAGTCTATACCCCTAATAAATATCGGGCGACCGAGGGTAGGAATAGTTGATGGAGACATAGCCTTGTCCACGGACAATGAATATTTTTTGAAAGGCGCACACAGAAACGAAAACATAATTACTTACGAAAAAGGAATCGCTCTCAAGGAAGAGATTTCCCAAAGAAATTTCGTGAAAAAAGACCTTATGGGTTTTGGCACGGCGGTAGGCAGTCTTTCCAATACGGCGACAATCATTTATGCGATGGCGGGGATTTTTAATAAACCCGAGCAAGAGTCGCAACGCCAAGAATTATATACTCGGATCAAGCTTCTTCGTGAATATGTCGGGCAGGAAATAGATAGGGCAAAACTCGGAATAAAACAGCAGAAACTTCCCGTTGAGTGGAGAAAGCACGTCAAAGTAAACGAGGACGATACGGATGAAATAAAGGCGGAAAAGTATAAACATAACTCGATGGTTATCTGTAAAAAACCGTACTTCTTCCGTTATCTTTATCCCGAACTCAACAAAAAGTTCAAGCAGTTTGAAAATGGGTACAATATTGTGTCGAAAGATATGTTCGGAATTAAGTTCAAAAAACTTCTCGCGAAGCCCGATAAAACAGAGGCTGAGAAAATGCTTGTTCGAAGATATCAAAAATACTCGCCGTTAATTGTTTCCAACTGCACGATGAACGTTTTATGTAAAGAATTCGAGAATGTGGATTTCGACATCAAGTTCGGTAAATCAAATACAAATATGCTTAATCTTTATCAAGACGAAGGGTTTGAAGTCGATCCCTTAATTCTTGCAAAATTCCGCGATGCTTATCGCAAGTACAATAACAAAAAGACGGTTCGCGTCCTCGATGACGTTTTTGAAAACAAAGACGAAGAGGATGTAAAAAGCATTTACAACCTCGTTCTCGACACGGCAAAAGAGGAAATTCAGGAAGAGATTTTCGGGCTTGGATTAGAGCCAAAGAAAATGCTTTTTTATGTCGGGCAGCTTGCAAAGGAATACACGAATTTCAATTGGAGTTTCGTTTGGGATATAATGGATTCGATCGTACTTGATGGGGTAGAACAAGGAAAGAGTTACGCGCCAGTTCGTTCAGAAAACGGCACGGAATATCTCGGTGAAAAGTTCGTACTTAAAGAGGTTATAAAGAAACCAGAAGGGGAGGTCATAACGAATGTTGAATAATTCGCTCATAGAACGGTTATTGCGAGAAAAGGTTATTGTCTCCCTCGATGAACTAAAACAGCTGACGGTTTATTTCACGCAGCAAGGGCTTGAAATTGATCAAATACTCGAAACGCTTGAAAAGTACGAAATCAAATTTGAGATTAAAGGCGTGAAAATCGAAGAAGTCGTTCGGCTTTTGGTTGCGATGAGCCCGCCGTCAAAGAAGGAGAAGCAGGAAGAGTTCGAAATTTACGGCTCGGAGATTGAATACCTGAAAAATGTTGGAGATGCGATCGACCGCAAAGTTCTTTTCCTTCTTTTGACAATATCGAAATACGACAATCACCCGACGGGGTGGATAAAATACAACCGCGATTTGCTTTTCAAGTTTTGGGGATTAAAGCTGACCAATCTGCAAAAATCGGCGGTTATCAGTCGGTGTTGCAAGAATGGGGCGATCGATTTGAGGGTTATTGGAAGCAAGAACCCGATTGTGTGTTTTAAGGTGAATTTTCAGAGTTATGATTTCGCCAATGCAGTGGCAAAATTGAGATTCGACGACAGCCCGATCATAGACTTTTACGATAGTTATCTTTTCGGAGAAAACGAGTCAACTACCCAACCATAGGGCGTGGGCTTGTCCACTAGTTGATCAGACTAAGCATTAAGCTACGTTATCAAAGAATAAATAGGCACCGTTGGATGTACTCTCCAGTCTTACGCTCTGCGGTATGTGATTAAACAGTTCTGATGGGTAGGAACAGTGTTGCATACGAAAACCTTTGAATAACATTGTCGTGGAGTAACCACTCTAACATATAGGAGGCTATAAAAGCAATGGTATATGTATTAAACAAACAAGGCAAACCAATAATGCCTTGTAAGGAAGCAAAAGCAAGAAAATTGCTTAAACAGAATAAGGCAAAAATAGCAAAACACGAACCATTTACGATTCAATTATTGTTTGATTGCGAAAACCAAACACAAGAAGTAAATCTTGGAATCGATGCTGGAAGTAAACATATCGGTGTTTCAGCAACGACGGAGAAACGAGTTTTATACGAGGCTGATGTTGAGTTGAGAAACGATATAGTAAATAAACTCTCTTCTCGTCGTGAGGCTCGCAGAACTCGTAGAAACAGGTTAAGGCATCGTTCTGTAAGATTTAACAATCGAGTGAAATCCAAACATAAAGGCTGGTTGGCTCCGAGTATTGAGCAAAAGATAAATACGCATATTCAAGTTATAAAACATTTGTACGAGATTTTACCGATAACAAATCTCATTGTGGAAACTGCTCAATTTGATATTCAAAAAATAAATAACCCTGAAATTTTAGGCAAAGAATATCAACAGGGTAAACAATTGGGATTTTGGAATGTCCGAGAATATGTATTACATCGAGATAATCACGAATGTCAATGTTGTCACGGAAAATCCAAAGACAATATCTTAAATGTTCACCACATTGAAAGTCGCAAAACAGGTGGGAATGCACCTAATAATTTAATTACCTTATGCGAGACTTGCCATAAAGCTTATCATAAAGGTGAGATTAAATTAAACCTCAAACGTGGTAAAAGTTATCGTGATGCAGCGTTTATGGGAATTATGCGTAAAACATTACTTAATCGATTACGTGAATTATATTCCAATGTTTACGAAACGTATGGTTATATAACCAAGAACACTCGTATTGAGAATAATCTACCAAAAGAGCATTATATAGATGCTCGATGTATAAGTGGCAATCCAAAAGCAAAGCCGTTAGATTATTATATTTATCAGAAATGCGTTAGAAAACAAAATAGACAAATTCATAAAAACAATTTCTTAAAAGGTGGATACAAAAAGAATAATCAACTAATTGGAAATGTTTTTGGATTTGAATTGTTTGATACGGTAAAATATCAAAATAAACAATATTTTGTTTTTGGTAAGCGCAAATCGGGATTTTTAGATATAAGAAATCTCGATGGAGAAAAAGTAAACAACGGTTCAATAAGTTGTAAAAAACTTAAAAGAATTAAACACAATTCAACAAAATTAACAGAAAAGAGGCGGCAATTCCTCCGCACTACTAAAGTGGATGTGGTTTCTTTGCCGAATATATTATGAACGACTACATATTCGATTGGGGTGAAAACAGCGAGAAGATTTTGGCGGGCGGAGGTTATACAACCAAGGTCCACCAAACCTTTGAGCAGATAATGCTTTTCGCCTATTTGAGAGAAAAAGGATACAGCAAAGACGAGATATTTAATTTATGGGTAAAAACCGATTCGTTGCTTCTCCAAAAAATCGGGGATGATAAAGACCAGAGAGATAAGTATTTCGGAAAGTTGTTTGCGGATTCGACAAAATATAAGATTGAAAAAGGTAATCGAATAGATATTTACCAGAGCGAGATTGATTTTATCAACAATATGGAAGTAAGTATGTGGATAAAGCAGTACGTGCTCGCGATGCTGTGTGTTTATAAATGGTATGGGAAGGAATGGTGCGTTTATAACGATAAGATTAAGAGGTTTTGTTATAGTTGCACCGATGCAAAAAGAGAAAAGGAAAAATATATAATTGGCATTAGCAATACATTAAACGAATATAGCTGTTATCAAATTAGGCATATGAACGGAAGTATTGTCTTTAAATTTGTTGATATTAAGAAAAATAATAATACAATTTCAATATCAAATCCGCGTTATGTTAATAGAATATTTGAATATTTGAAATGTGAGAAAGCCTGCCGTTGTTGTGGCAAAATTTTTACTTATAATTATAAAACAACGAAAGCCACTAATTGTAGAGAGTGTAGAACATTATTGCATAATAGTAAAAAAAATCCCAAGATGGTGCCAAAACTTAATTTAATGAAAGAAGAATAAAATAAATCCCGATAAGGAGAGTTTAAATGATAAATTTTGAAGATATAGATTATAAGCGCCTTGACGAAGAAACCGAAGATGATTACACGCTTCGTATATGTGCGTTAAAAGAAGTTAAAAATCTTTATTGGGATGAAATAGCCCAAATAATAAATAAAAATCTTGATCAGAATTATACCGAAAGTCGATACAGAAAAATGTATTCAGCGTACAAAAAGGGTAAAGCTGATGCTGTTAAAGAAGAAGAAATTCCTGAAATTTCTGAATATATGCAGCAGAAGATTGAACTTCAAAAAGAACGTATAAAAATTTCCGATGAAAGAATTCAAACGAATGCGTATATTCGTCAACTTGCAAGAGAAGAAACTATCAAAGAAATAGCTTCGAAGTGTGCTCAAGAGATGAATTCCAAAAAACTCCTTGAAATTCATAAAAATGATAGAGATTTTTTTGGCGATGGTAATTCTGCAATCGTTTGTTTGAGCGACTGGCATTATGGGATTGATATAAAGAATTATTGGAATGTTTATAATCCCGATATAGCGAAAGAAAGAGTTGTGAAATTGCGTGATGAAGTCAGAGTTTATTGTCTTGCAAATGGTGTGAAAGATTTACACGTTGTTAATCTCAGCGATTTGATTTGTGGAAGAATTCATCTTGGGCTCCGTTTAGAAAGTAGATTTGATGTAATAACACAGGTAATGCAGGTTTCAGAGATTCTTGCCGAGTTGCTTAATGATTGGGCGGATGATTTCGAAATTCATTATTACGATTGTCTCGATAATCACAGTAGACTTGAACCAAACAAAAAAGACGCGATGGATTTAGAGAGCCTTGCTCGTGTGATTCCGTGGTATCTCAAAGAACGTTTGAATAATAGAATTGTAATCCACGAAAATGAATACGACGAAGGGATTATAACATTCAGATGTCACGGTTATGAAGTGGTTGGAGTTCACGGAGATCACGATAAACCAAGTTCTGTTGTTGACAATATGAGTTTAATGACGCACAAACATTATGATTTAGTTGTGACAGCTCACTTACATCACTTCTCGGCGGATGAAAAAAACGAGACGGTGGTTGTGAGCAACGGTTCGTTAATGGGCACCGATACATACGCAAAAAATTTGAGACTGAGTAGTAAAGCTTCTCAAAATCTTATTATCGCAACCGATAATTCACCTTGCGAGTGTATATATAGGATAATTTTAAATTAAACATATAAAAACGTTTGACAATTAAATATTTTTGTTGTATAATATAAATATAAGAACTGGGACAGGGAGTAATTAACCTTTTTCGCAACTCCTTTTGCGGAATTACCAGTTTTTATCAATATATAGATATTTTTATAAGGAGATAAAAATATGAGTAAAGAAATTGGATTTACCAAAGAAGAATTGTACGAGCTGTTTATAACTCAAAATAAAACAAGAGAAGAATGCGCGGCAATATTAGGCTGCACCAAGTATTTTATTTCAACTTGTTGTAAAAATTGGGAAATAAATAAAGTTGGAAACAGAATTAAAAAGGACGATTTGTATTCTTTTTATATTTTAGAAGGGCACACGATAGAAGAATGTGGTCAACATTTTTATTGTGGTAGAGGTGGCATACATTACTATTTAGATAAATACGGTATAAAGAAAACCAGAAAACAAATGGCGGACACTCATAGTTTGGACAGATATGAAATACCCAAAGATGATTTGTATAAGTTGTACATTGTCGACAATTTAACCATCGAAGAGTGCGCTAAATATTTCAATTGTGATGAGTTGGTTATAAGAAGAAGATTGGATAGATATGGCATAAAATTAAAAGAACGTTTATATGAGCGCAAGCATATAATTTCAAAAGACGAACTTTATAGATTTTTTATAAGAGAAAATCATTCATTGAAAGAAACCGCCGATAAATTTGGATGTTCAGGAGCTACAATACTTTTAAGATGTAAAGAGTATGGTTTAAAAAAGCTTGGGAATATAGTTGATAGAGATGAATTATACCAGTATTATATTGTTGAAAACCACACAAAGAAACAGTGCGACGAGTTCTTTAACTGTTATGTAGATCCGTATTTGCAGAAGTATAAAATATTAAAACCGAAAGATAAAATAAATGAAAATACGTGGCATGAAAAATATCACGTTGATTTCGATTGTTTGTATGATTTATACATAATAAAAAACAACACAGTAGAACAATGTGCAGAATTTTTCAAATGTCCGAAATCTAAAATAGAAATAACTTTGCGGAAAAACAACATACACAAAGTTAACACCACTCCAATCCCAAAAGATGAGCTGTATAATTATTATATAGAAGAAAATCATACAGCGTATGAAACTGCTGAATTTTTTAACACAACTGTTTCAAAAGTATTTTATTGGGCAAATAAAGTTTACGGCATAAAGAAAGATGTTTATAAAGCAAATGAATTGGCTCAGAAAAAGATGCGTGAAAACAAAACTTTTAATAGTTCAAAACAAGAAGATTTGTTTTATGAATATTTAATAAATAAATACGGGAAAAATGATATAATCAGACAGTATAAAGAACAAAGATATCCATTTAATTGTGATTTTTATATAAAATCAAGAGATATTTTTATAGAATTAAATCTTAATTGGACACATGGAAGAGAGCCATTCGATCCAGCAAATCCAGAACATTTGAAAAGAGCTGAAATGCTGAAGGAGAGATCGGTTTATTCTGATTTTTATAAAATTGCTTTAAATGTTTGGACTGAGCGAGATTTAATTAAGATTAGAACGGCGAAATTAAATAATCTTAATTACGTTATGTATTATGACGTTAAAGAATTGTATGATGGCAGAGTGTAACTTTGCCATTTTTCTATAAGGAGAAAAAGATGGCAAAACAAGTAAAAAAAGAAATTGAAGAAGAGAATATATTAGATAGTGTATTATCGTCAGAGGTCGAAGAAAATATTGATCCTACAGAGGGGTTATCGGATGAGGATTTGGCGAATAGACGAGAGGTTTTATCAATATTTCATTACGATCCATTCGAAAGGGAAAGTTTGTCGGACCGTAAAAAAATGTATCGAGATGTCACTATAATGGTTACTCCAGATCTTTCGACTGATTTGCCAAAGCAGAGGGGATGTATTGATTTGGTGAGAAGCTATTTGAGAGCTGATAAAATTTCGGTAGCAATTCAAGAGCTTACGAAAGATGCAGATACAATGATAAATAATGATAAAAAATTAAAAACTTTACAAGATTTCCAAAAAACAACGAGTGATATAATTCAAAAAAACTTAAAAGATTTTGGATTTAGCGAACGTTATTCTTTGGCGAAAAGTAAAGGCGTGGGCACGCTCTCTTATATAATGCGTGAGAGCGAAGAGGTTGATCGTGATGATGAAAAAGTAAATATTTACGATGTCGAAACCAGCAAAAGTATGCAATTGGCAAGCGATATAAGCGCAGAATCGTTTTTTAAGCAAATCGCACTAAATGCGGGTGATTATAAAGACATTGTGCCAAAACAAAAGAAATTAATCAAAGATTTGACAGACGAAAATCGGAAACTCAAAGAAGAAAACCGTCTTATCTATGAACAGATAACGAAGGAAGAACTTTTGAAAGAACTCGCAAAGAAACTTGAAGGAAAAGGTCTGGGGCGCAGAGAAATACAAGATATGGTTCTCGCTGAAATTCATTACGATGACGATGAGATAAAAGAGATGAAGAAGCGAGGTAAAAAGAAATGATTAGTTTGTATAGTCGTAAAACCGAAACAGATCTTACGATTCGAAAAAAAGAATCAATGGATAAATACGTTGATCTTATTAAATGGGGGCGTGAAAATCCAACAAAATTTATAGAAGAGATTTTTGGAATTCAACTTATCGACTTTCAAAAAAACCTCATTCTCGGGACATGGACTTCGAATCGTGCGGTTTGGTGCGCTGCCCGTAATAGCGGTAAATCATTCTTAGTCGCGATATATGCGATGCTCCGTGCTTTGCTTTTGCCGAATTGCACGATTTATATTGTGTCAAATTCAGCAGACCAAGCTCAGGCGACTTTTAACAAAATATGTAAATTGTGTCGTGGAGAAGAGCAATCGGTTCAAACCGACCCGTGTATGTTTTATAACGAATTGGTAAAAAGTAACGCAAATACCGACGGTTTTATAAAGAAGCAAGGTAATTATTCTCTTACGCTTTTTAACGGGAGCACAATTCAAACGCTCGCTGCAAATCCTGACACTGCTCGTGGTCGTCGTGCAAACGTGGTTATATTTGACGAGGCGGCATACGTTTCCGATGTTATGTATCAGGCGTGTTTACCCTTTATCAACCAAGATCCTAACTTTAAAACAGGCAAAGGTTTTAGTCCAAAAGTTCACCCGAAGACTTTTAATAATCAGATTATAATGTGTTCTTCGGCAGGCAGTGTGAACACTGAGTGTTACCGTGCTTATAGACAATGTATAATAAATTCGATTATTGGTTATCCAGGATATTATGTAGCAGATATAAATTGCGAAATGACACTTCATCCTTATATAAACGGTAAAGCCGTTCCTGCGATTGCGAACAAAGCAGAAATGGAAATGATTCGTGATACTGACATACGAAAATATAATACGGAATTTATGAATTTATGGACGGATATGGAATCGCCCGATTCCCTTCTTCAGCGTTCCGTAATAATCCGCAATGAGAAGAAATATCTTCCTGAAACCGCAAGCACGGATAAGACAAAAAAATATGTGCTTTGCTGGGACCCCGCAGTTCAGCACGATAACAGTGTAGTTTTAGTTGGAGAAATTTATCGCGATGAAAAAGTTGGGTTAAAGGGGAGATTGGTAAATTGTTATAATCTTATCGAACCCGCCAAACCAGGCGGAGGAGAAAGACAACCGCTTCGAATGCCCGACCAAATCACCTGGGTACGTAAATTTTTACGTGATTATAATAATGCAGAAAATCACGAATACACAAACGTAGTTTTACGAATGGATTCAGGTGCGGGCGCGGGTGGTAAAAGCCTCCCCGACTATTTAATGCCTTCATATACAGACGAAAATGAGCAAAAACACCTCGGCGTTTATGATAGTAAATTCAATCCCGATAACAACGGAATGGGGACTACTTATCAAGATATGCACAGAGATAAATTTCCTGAAGCAGTTGATTGCTTACAAGCGGTTGATCCGAAAAAATATAGAACGGAGATGTTTGGGGCGTTGGTTTCCGTGATAGGGCAAGATTTAATCGACTTCCCGCCTTCTTTGCCGTCGCGCGGAGAAATGGAAAATGAGGACGGTACAGTTTATAAACTTTCGCTCGAAGAAACGAGGGGGTTACTCGAATTCGACCTCTTGAAAGATGAGGCGATTAGAATGCAGCAAACAAAATTAACGACGGGCGAAACGAAATACGCAATGCCGAGCAACAAAGACCACGACGATAGAATTTATTGCCTTGCGCTGTTTGCTTCGTATTTGTTTAATTTGCGTTTAGCCGAAGACCGCGCTTCCGATAATGATAATTCGGGCGCTTTCGCTGATTATATAATGAGTAGAATTCACGAAGGCGATAACAAGAGAACTCAAAACCCGTTCGCGGGAAGAATTAACCCGTTCGCGGGAAAGAAATGGTAAAAGGAATTAAAAGATGATATATAAACTTACGTTAGATTTTTCTTCGATTAACTTAAATGTATTGGTTGAAGAATTCGCAAAATATAATATAGAAGTTTGTTTTGGGGAAGATTGTTTATACATTGCGTATATCGAAAATCCCAAGATGGTGCCAATTTCTAATATATTGAGAGAGAATAAAATACGAAATTATTTTCTCAAAGAAATCACACAACCACCCGCTAAAACTCCGACGAATTATATTCAAACTTGGCTTCTTGAAAAGTTTAACGAATTAGAAATAATTAAATTTAATGAACAAAATCAAGCTTTATTAAAAAGGGCGCAAGAGAATATAGATAAAGCAAAAGCAGAGTTTGCGAAGTTGGTGGAACAATATAATCAACAAAACAAGGAGGCGCGGACCGATGGCGGATCAAACAACTAAAAAACGCGGAAGACCGCGCAAAGTCACAGTTGACGAAAACGAAAGAATATTAACCGATAATGCAAATGAGACGCTTATGATGGAACAGAAAAGCACGGCGGGAACGAACGGAAAAGTAACCATAAATCAAGTGGCAGAAAGTTTATTCTCGTTGTATGGGAGTGTCCTTGGGAGTTATAGCGGGACATGGGGTTCTAACAACATAAACCTTTATAACCCGTTTTTGCAGAATCAGCGGTTAAAAATGATAAACGCATCTCCTGTGACGGAAACCCCTGAGCAGATAGCAGAAGCAATAAAAGACCCTGGTTTTCACGAAGAAGAACTTAAATCGGTGTCTGCTGGATTATCGTCTAAGCAATATCTTTATTATAAAATATTGAGAGAAGCTTGCGATATTCCGATGTATAAGAGTTATTTTTTACCAGAAACTCTTGACGATTCAAGTGAATATACTAGTAAGAAATTCCGAGATGAGGAGAGATTTGTCGAAGAGTGGAAGGATAAACTTGACCCGCAGGCTTTATTTAAGAGAATTGGGATGGAAGTTAAAAGAGAAGGAAAACCATCTTATATATTTAGACAGTGCATATATGAAGATGAAGGCAAGAAACATGCAAAATATGTAACATTTCAAAAACTTCCAGCGGCTTATACAAAATTAACGGGAATTGGCGAACACGGTTATATAGCGAGCTTTAACTTGCTTGTATTTATGAACCCCGCTTTTTCACCGTTGCAATATCCTGATTTTATTAGGAAAATTTGGGCGGATATTATCGATAATAAAATCGTATATCGCGACCAAAAGGGCAATTACGCGGTTGACGCGAATAAACTTGCTCAATTTAGTTATGATGATTGCGGTTGCGAGAGAAAGGGCGCAATAGAAGTCGCTCGTGAAGCCGCCTCGACAATATATATGTATTGGATACAGTTACCTCAAGACCTTTGTTTTACATTTATGAGTGACGGTTCTAATGCGTGGTCGGTACCCGATACGATAGGTCTTTTCTCTGACCTTCAAGAATTAAGTGATTATTCAACCCTTGCTGGCTTGATAGCGAGTAGCCCATTAACGGCCGTTCTTACAGGTCAGGCAGAATTTATAGATGGAGCGCAACCTGGTCAAGACCAGACTAAAATAAGCCCTCATACGCTCGAGGCATTCCAGAATTTATTCAATTCAATGGTTTCTGGAAATATAAACGCTTTCTTTGGACCGTTCAAGGATTTGAAACTACAGTCGTTACCAAACGTACCGAATAGTAGCGATATTAAAACAAAAGCGGTTCAAAATTTCATCGCTTCGGCTGGCGAAGGTGGGTTAATTGTTGCGACGGATAAGCCATCGGTTGCAATGATTAAAGGTGCTCAAATGCTTGCCGAATCTCAATACGATTATGTCACACGACAAATCGAAACAGCCACAAACACCGTACTCGAAAAGTGGTGCGGTTGCAAATATAAATGGAAGCTTAAATTGTGGGGAGGTATATATACTTTTGACAACCAAGTCAAAGTTATGAAAGAACTTGTGTCTTCGGGCGCAACGTTTATACTTCCGAAGTTAGCTTCTGCTTACGATATGTCTCTCAGACAGGTACGTGGGGTATCTGACTATATCGACGAGAACAAACTGTATGATAAATTCAAGACATTAGGTTGGGCGCAGAGTACACAAAACGCACAGGCTCGTAGCGACTCAACACAGGATTCTAATGGTGTTGGACGTACAGCATTGGACGACGCCGATATAGAGAATGATTCTACAGCACAAAGCAGAGAGACAGGTGCTAACATTACCGAACTAAAAGAGGATTATGTTGCTCAACATATTTGTCCGTTGTGCGGGAGCGAAGATGTTGAAGACGGTCATTTCTTATGTTCTGAATGTGAAGAAAAGATAGAATTAGAAGGGGAGGAATAATTCAATGGGAGATAAATGCAATCATAGAATTAAATCAAAGAATACGACCTTGCATTTGCTTGGACGTGTTTTTATGACTTGCCCGAACGTTCGTCACGCCGTTTGCATGATTTGTGGGAAAGAATTTAAGTTTATCGAAGACGAAAACGGTGAACTTAAGCCTTTCAAAAAGAAATGTGAGGAGGAGGAAGATGGGAAATGAAGATTTCTGAAGCTTGTTATGAGCAGTTAAATAATCTTATACAAAAGAGTTTTGATTGCAACGCACAGGCGGATAACTTCGCGTATAACATCGATTACACGCGCTATCCGAACATAGCAGATCTTTATCATCACGCATTCGCCCACAAGTTCCCCGAGCTTGCAGATGACATCAGTGACCTGATGATTCAACTTAATGCAAGACCGATACGTAAGCCCGTTAACGGCTATAGTTCCGAATATCGCAGTCTTTACGATTTATTTGTCGATAATGACCGTATGATAGAGGATTATAGGCAAGAAGTGAGGAAAACGATTGACATCGCGGACCTTAATGATGATTATGAAGTTCGCATTTCGATGGAAAATTTTCTCGTTGATTTGTTGCCGTATGTAAAACAGGCTGATATATGGAGAACGAAAGCCGAACAGTATAAGGAGCAGCCTTATCAGTTCGATGTACATTTTAAGGAATTAACCACACTTATTCCGCATGAATTAAAGTAATAAAATAGAGGTTTTTTTATGGCATTTACCGAGGTACTAAAATGTATCGTCGATTATGGTGCTACCCCTGTTTTATTAGCGGTTATAATAGGGCTGGTAATTTGGTTTGTAAAAAAGATAAATCAATTGGGCGTGAATATACCCGAAGAACAAAGAAGATGGAATGAGAGGCAAGAACAAAGACTCGATAAGCAAGATGAAAGAATAGACAAGATGCTTGATGAAATTAGAGATATTAAGACTAATACCGTTCGCGTTCATGAGAATATAGAAGAGGAAGATAATCGAAAATGTAATCTTTTAGTCAACACACAGTTAAATTGTCTTTTGGAGAAGTCGAAAGCTAACCGCGTTAGTTGTTTTATGTATCACAATGGCGGTTATACCGTAACAGGAAGGAGTTTTCAAAAAATGTCTATGCTTTATGAAGCAGTTGACGGAAAAACTTCGAGTGTTATGGGGGCTTATCAAAACGTTCCACGGACTATGTTCCCGATACTTATGCAAACCTTATCAGAACAGGGTTATTACGATATAGATGATATCGAATCAATAAAGGATGTTGCTCAAACTTCTTATCAGGTTTTCAAATCTAGAGGGGCTAAATCTGTTTATGTAGGAGCACTTAAAGATTCTCAACATAATATGTTGGGGTTTGTTTTAGTCGAATATATAGCAGATAAGTGCGAAGACAAAGAAGCGCTCAAAGAGTTGATAAAGAAAAAGATTAACAGAATTAGTGCGGCATTTGAAGTAGATTCTGATGCTGTACGTGCAAAAATGGAGGAAATAAAAAATGATTAAGTGTTTCGAATTGAGTTCTGATCAAATCAGAATCAGAGACATTTTAACCGACAAAAACTTCCTCGAAGTAGAAATATTTGCGATTTCAGATGCAAATCCTAACCGTAACAAAAGTCATTTTACTCTCGAGTCCATGGAAAAAGGACTGGAATCTTTTAACGATAAACCTATGCTTGGTTTTTTCAATAAACAAGGTGATTTCGAATCACACAACGGTAGAGTTTCTTATGATCCTGAAATACAGGCAGATTACTGGGATAACTCTAACGGCGAACAGATTTTGGGTTTTATTCGTCAGACGGATAGGAAAGAAATCGTAGAGAGAGATGGGTTACATTGGATTTGCTGTACGGCTCTTATATGGACACAGTACAACTATAAACAAGTTAAAAAATTGCTTAAAGACCGCAAGAAAAAAGTTTCGGTTGAAATAGCGGTTTTGGACAGTGAAATGGTTGAAGGTATTGAATACATAAAAGAGTTCGATTTGAAAGGGATTACGATTCTTGGTAGTCGTAATGGAATTCAAGTCAAAGAAGGTATTGAAGGCGCAGGAATGTCTATTCTTGAAGTTTTTGATGCGGATAAATTCAGTGGACAGAAACAAACAATTATTCAAGCGTACTCTCAATTAGAGGACGATGAAGAAAATAAGGAGGACGGAAGTTTGGCTATAGAAGATTTTGCAAAAGCACTTAAGGTCAATAAATCCAAAGAAGCCATGTCCGATACCAGTTGGGGCGACGTTGATAAAACGGAGCTTAGAAGACGCGTTGTTGAAGCCGATAATTTTAAACAAATTGCGGACGACGTATTCCTTGATTTGAGAGAAGGTTGGGAAGAAGGGGAAGTTTCTAAACTCAAATATCCCGTGATGGAAATCAAGGGTGATGAACTGGTATATAATAGAGGGGCATTAGGCTCGGCAAAGGCTTATGCTGAAAAAAACAGCGAAGAAGAAGTCTTAAAGAAATTAAAAGCTATTTACGAACACTTAGGTCTTGACTTTGAAGCTAAATTTGAATGTGATTGCGAAGAGTTTTGCGATATTTATGAGGATGATTGTCCTTGCAAAGATCCCGAAGAAGGCGACGATGACGGAAAGAAACCTGAACACGATGAGCATAATTGTGGCAAGGTTTATACGGAAGAAGAATATAAAGCTATGTGTGATGAACTCACTATGAAGTGTCACGAAGCAGAAGCGAAATATTCGGAACTGGAAGCTAAGTGCTGTGAATACGAAAATAAATGCGGTGAATATGAAGGTAAATGTGCTGAATTCGAAAAGCAGTGTGCGGATTATAAAAAGAAATGTGCAGAGCTCGAAGAAAAATGTGCCAACTATGAGGCCACCGCAGGAAAGCTTAAACTCGAAATGGATGAATGTGTTTTAAAGATGCAGGACTATGAAGAGATTAAGAAAACTCGTGATGAAATGGCGGCGAAATTTGCCGCTATGAAAATCAACGAGCAAAAACAATATATTTCCAATGTTTGTATGAAGATGAAGTTTACGGCGGAAGAAATCAAACCGATCGAAGAAAAATGCGAAAAAGGCGAATATGAAGATATCGAAGCAATCGATAAAGAAATCGCTTATTTGTCGTTTCAAAAAACGAAAGCAGCTCTCTTTGGTGAAAAGACGGAAAATTTCAGTGTAAACATTGTGGAAGAACCCAAACAAAAATCTGGTCGCAAAGAAATGACTTTACGTGAGCGACTTAAAGATAATATTAAAAAATAAGAAATAATTAAGGAGAAATTAATATGGCTACTTTTGCTAAAATTAAAATGGTATCGGAAAACGTAACCGCTTACGATATCACTGGTAAGTTTGTTTCTAATGATCAGCTTGCCGAAGTAGAAGACGGCGCTCTTGTAGTTGTTGGCGACCTTAGAAAAAGCACGGTTTATGACAACAAGGACATGAACGTATTTGAAATTAAAGCACCTGCTGCTGATACGGATGAAGTTGCTATAGTTGACCTTTCTGATGTTGGCAAAGGCGATGTAGGAGGCGACAAATGGAGAGTTGGTATGAGACTTGATGGTCTTGTTGCCGATGCTGGTCAGCCCGTTAGAGTTAGAATTCTTAAACCTTATGATAGATTCTGGCTTTCGGATGCTGGATTTGTCTCCGCTCCTGAGGTTGGCAAATTTGCGATCCCGACCGCTAATGATACGAAGTTTACTCCGTCCGCAACCCAGGCTGAAGGCAAACTTAATGTTAAGATTGAAATGGTAAAAGATTTCGTTCTTGGACAAACTGTTGCTGGCAAGATGTATTACTGCCGTGTACTTTAATTTTAAAGGGAGGAATAGAATATTATGTTAAAAATGTTTAATTATAAAAAGTCTGAAAACGCCCTTTTTAATGATGTTGTAGACGGTATCGTAGATTCCGCTCGTCAGCACATTGAAGGCATCCAGAACAGAAAAGAATATGAAGAAATGCAGAGCGATGTTTGCGAAAACCTCGTTAAATATTGCGTAAGCGGTACTCGTTACGAAGATAGATTTGCTAACGAAGGTATAGAAATCGTTAAGAGCCCTGCGGTTAACGGGAATAGGGACTTCAGAGAAAACTTTGACGCGGTTATCGCGCAGGTTATCAACGCAACCCTTCCCATGACCATGAGCTCCAGATTTGCTGATACCTTTATGGATTATAGACAGATCGGATTTGGCGATACTGCTCGTTTCATTATAGATTCGAACGAATTGTATCAGGTTAATGAGCTTGCAGAGGGTATTCACCGTGGAGCCCTTCAGCCCATTTATAACAACGAAATGGTTGTCAATCCCGAACCGATTGAAATAGCGGCTTCGATGAATTGGTACGACCTTGCTTCGAGAAGATTCGACATTGGCGTATGGGCTGCTAAAATTGCTCGTTCGTTTGAAAACTATATTCTTGCTAAATCCATTGCTGCACTTACTGCTGCGACTGATAGTCTTGGTATTGGCTATGTTGCTAACGGCGTTGATACGAAGAGTTTTGCTCACCTTGCTGAAAGAGTTTCGGCTGCGAATAACGGAGCTGCGATTTACGGTGTTGGTGTTTTGAGCGCTCTTGCTCAGTGCCTTCCTACAACGGTAGGCCTTCAATATGGTCTTGGTGCTGAAATTGCTAAGAAAGGCTTCCTTGATAAATATCTTGGTGTAAATTTAATAGCCATCGACCAAGCGATAGATGCCACCACATTGAATTCGACTGGTAAACTTATGATCCCCGATGATAAGATTTATCTTATAGCCGCAAATTCGTACAAATGCGTAAAAGTTGTCCAAGAGGGTACTGATATTTCGCTTACTGATCTTCCTGAATATACTTCTGACAGAACGTATGTTTTCTCGGTAAAACTTCGTATCGGCGTGGCCGCTGTTTTGGGCTCCAAACACGGTGTTATCAATCTTGGCTAATTTGAGATTTAATAAGTTTAAATATTTTTTTATAAAAATATTTGAGTTTTTTAATGGCTTTTCTCTAAAAAACGCCATTTCCATTGCAAAACGCTTGACAAATGTCAAGTAATTTGTTATAATGAATGCGTAAATTGCGGGACAGCGGGTTGCAAACCGTTTTCCTTTGTCTCCTTACCTTAGGGATTACCGCTTTTTATATATTTTTTTTGTAAGGAGGGCGTTAAAATGCCAGCGAAGAAAAATTATAATGTTTCTAAAGAAGAATTATATGACTTATATATAATTCAAAATAAAATGGTTAGAGAGTTGTCGGATTACTATAGTATTCCCTTTGGTTCAATGGTAAAGATTATACATAAATATGGATTAAAAAAAGGGAAAGAAGCCAATCAGGCAAATATTCAACGTGCCTTCGATGAAAAGGGCATCGGGAAGATAGATGCAGCTCACAAAAGAAATAAAGAATTTTTAGAGGAATACGGTTATTATCCACCACAAAAACCAGAAGTGATCGAACGTAGAAAACAGACAAATATTAAAAATTTTGGATGCGAAAACCCGTTTGGGAACGATAAGATAAAAGAAAAAATTAAAAATACAATGCGTGAAAATTTTGGGGCCGATTGTGTTGGTTCGAGCGCAGAATTACAAAATCGTTCTCAAAAGGCTATAATGGAGAAATATGGAGTATCTAATTATGGCGAACTTGCATTGTCGGAATCTGCGAGAGATGTTTTATCGTCGGCAGAAAAATTAAGGAATTTTATTATTGATGGTGGGTATAAAACAACCGAAACCGCGTCTAAAGCTATTGGATGCGGACGTTGTACATTATGTAGAAGACTTAATAAATTTAAATTATGGAATTTGATTGATAAATTTAGTTCTTATTATGAAGAAGAAATTTCTAAATTTTTAGATAAATTAAATATAAAACATTATAAAACAAAAATCAAAATATCTCCATATGAGATAGATTCTTATTGCCCTGATTATAATATTGGGATTGAATTTAATGGTGATTATTGGTATTCTACGTTACAAAAAGAAAATGATTATCATTTATTAAAATATAACCGTGCAAAAGAAAAGGATATATTTATATTTTATATATATGAAAATACGAATGGGTTTCTAATAATCGTGCGGTTAAAGAACGCATTAAAAAATTATTTAATAAAGACTTTTGGTTTGACGGTAATGATTATATAATAGAAAATGGAAAAGTGCCAGAAAATATTCTGATAGAGAATGGATATAAGATTGTAGAAGAATTGCCACCGAAAAGTTATATAAGCGGCCCATATGAAATATATAATGCTGGATATAAGCATTGGTCCAAAAAATAAAGAAATAATCACGTCGCCTTGGCGGCGTTTTTGTTATGAATAAAAGTAGTAAAAGGAGAGTTTAATTATGGCTAATACAACGGTTAAAAAAGAAGAAATAGTTGACGAAACCAAGATTGCAGAAAAAAAAACATCTGCGAAATCGAGCGATTTAGATGTTAAAATGGCAAATCTTACAGATTTAATGGCGCAATTTATGCAGACGATGATGGTTGCTCAGAGTAACCAGAATAGTAAATCTGACGGCGAGGTTCGAATTGTACATCTTGCGCAGATGGATCCGCAGCTTGGAACGACAATACATCTGTCTAATCTCGTAATTGGAATGACTGAATTTGGTGAAGAAAGATCTCTTACGATTCAGCAATTCGAAGAATTGTTAGCGAAACATAGAAGTTGGTTTACAAAGGGGCTTCTTTGCGTAGCTTCAGGTTACGAAGATGTTGCAAAAAAATATGGCGTCGCGACAATCAACGATTGTCCGATCGATAAAACGTTTATTAAAACACTTGGAGAAGTTTCAATGGATAAAATTGAAGAAGTCTATGCGAAACTTCCAGAGTATGGTAAAGACAATTTAGTTAGCTATTGGCTTAGATGTGCTTATGACGGAGATGTTAGATTTAGAGATATTCGCAGAGTAAAAACTTTTAATGATATAACAGGTGGAAAACTTGAGAATTTACTTGTTGAACTTAATAGAAAACCATCTTCTCAATCGATTGGTAGCGCAAGACCGAATATTGTAAGATACTAAAACAGCTAAATAAAAGCCCTCTTTTATTCAAAGGGGGCTTTTTAATATTGCGAAGCAGAGTAGCATTGAAAAACTGCACTGGTAAAGTACGCAACCAACCATAATTGGCGGAAATGGGGTGTCGTAAGGTCGCACGACTTTAAATAATGACGGGGCAACTAAAACTGCTTAGGCGCGATACGAGTACGGCGGTGGCGAAAGTCCAAAGAGGTGGGCGGTAGGAAGACCGTCGTATGAATTTCCAATTACAATGATTACAGGAGGATCGTTATGATTCAGTTTTCAGATATATACGAAAGGACAGTCAATCTAATCGACGATCCTGACATTAACAGAGCTTATTTAACAAACACAATTGAATTTCAGAAAATAATGTACAATTTTCTCATTAATGGATTAAGTTATTTCACCAATCCGATAAACGTTGCTGACGCGCTTGCACAGTATGACAAACCAACTGGTGAGACAGAAGTTGGAGCTTGCAAGACTGGGGAACAAACTTACGAAGTCACAATGGACATACCTGAAGATGCAGAAATTGTATTTTACATAGACACGCCCAATAAAAAAGGCGTGTTAGTTAAACAACAAGCGGAAGCGACTTATAACGCGACCGATAAAACCGTGACTTTTATAACCGAAGTCAAAGACGGCGAACAATATGAAGTCGAATGGTATAAAGCAGGTGCTTTTACGGGTAATTTTGTAGATGCAGGAAAAGCAATTGGTAGTTCGATGACGAAGAGAGTTGAGGAAATACTTGCGAGAACCACGGTAATCGCGTGGGCGGAGAAAGAACAAAATTTCTTGCTTGATATTCGCAACTTGCTCAATGATACTGATTTTAAACTTCATTCTCCCGCAAATTCGTTGAAGACAAAGACTGAGTGGGTAAATAGCCTCCAATTCGAAATTTATTCGTTGCAGAATAAACTCGATTGGGATTTGCGGAATAGGAGCGTGAGTTGGTATGGTTACTAATATTCCTGAAAACCGCATAATCATTTCTAACGCCGCGAAGAAGAAGTTTCTCGAAAAACTTATTGGTAAAATGATAAAAATTTTGCATTTGGTTGAAGAGAGAGAACAAACGGGCGTTGACCCCAGAGATTTCATATATGGGCAATTAGTTGAGTTAAACTCGGCTAACCAATTATTCGACAATGAACTCGTGGAAATAATCGTTAAATTAAACGTGGTTTACCGCGATTTCAACAATGTCGAATTTAAAGCAATAAAAAAACAAATTTTCGAGATAAAGCGTAAAATCAATTATATGATTGAACAGCTTGAAGAGGAGGCAAAGTGATGGGTAAAATAATAAACAGTGCTTTTACTCCGACCTCTTATGTTTATGACCTCGAAAATAACGTTGGCGCGAATAACGGCGAACCGTATAAAACGATTTCGCAAACGCCGAAAAATTATAGCAAATACAATTATTACTTGCATACATTACAGGATAAAGTCGACGCAGACTGGAAGTATCGTCCGAACAGGGTTGATGTCGAAGAAGAAGAGATTGCTGATTGGGGCACTTCGGTTTATACTCCGATTGAAGTCGTTATACAGACAATCAAGAACGACAAAGGCGAGAAGTTGGCGGACGATTATAAGAAAATCGTATTCCGCGATATAACGCACGATAAGTTTATCGGAATGAAGTATCGTTTCTCGTTTAACTTTGACTTAGAAGAACCCGACGAAGACAAATTCTGCTGGCTTATTACGAATCAAAATTCGACAGATATGACAGATGGCGTCGTTATAACTCGTTGTAACGGTACTATTGCCTCGGTTTGTAAAAACGCGGATGGCTATAACGATATTCATATCGAAGAGGTCGTTGCAGGAACTGATTTATCTGGAACTGGCTTCCATTTCAACGAAGCGATTTTAACCCAAAAAGACAGTATTGCAATGATCGTGCAGGCAAATACTTATACAAGACAATATTACATCAACCAGCGTTTCATCGTTGGTTACGATACCGTATATAAGGTTACAAACATCGAAAATTACAACAGCCGAAGCACTTATAAAGCGACGGATAACGGTTTAATCGTGTTATACGCGACGGTTGACCAAAAGAGTGAGCAGGATATGTTCGATAAAGAGGTTTACGGCAAAGAGCACGTTTATCTCGCGTATAACAAACCCGAAGATCAGATTACGGTTACACCGCCTGATACGAGCGAGGGTTATACGTTCAGGTTCTACGAGCCCGTTCCGATGCCGACTGAATTATACAGCGAACCCGTTACATTCAAAGTCGGTTTGTTTAAAGGCGACGCGCTTGTCGAAGCGCCTGTTAATATCAGCATAACGCTTGGTACACTCGTTCCGTTTGCGGTTTACGACCCGAATACTTATGCGGGCTATGCGTTCCTTATCACGAAAGACGGAGAAGATTTCTACGTTGTCGACATGGCTGATTATGAGAAATACGTCGAAGTTGTCGACGATGATGATAAAGGCACGTTTACTCTTCGCAGACTTAAAGTTTATGCGCGTAAAGACCTCGTTGTTATGGCTTATATATCGGCAGAAAACAGTCCGACAGGCAAAGAGATGAAACAGTTGTTCGTTTTGAGCCTTCGTGGGCTTGAGTAAAAGTGGAAAAGGAGGACTAGAACATGGGACTTCCTATGTATTTTGACGATAACGGTTATAATCGTTATAACGACCTTGACGGGTTAGAGTGGCGAATTATATACGCGTTAGTAAACAGCGATTCGAAGTATGGAAAATACTTGTGGAAATTGTTGAAATATAACACGCCTGATTGTCTGATGAACGATGAATTAAGTAACAAAGAGAAATACAAAATGGTTTATCGTGATAACGGCGAGGCAAGTAATTATAATGTTTTCTTGCTTCCATTTATCGATGACGGTTGGACGAAACAAGCTTCGAGATTGGACGTTTACGTAAGCAGAATCGAACCATTTGACCAAGTTCGCTCAAAGGTGGACGTAACAATTGAAATAATTGTTCATAACAAAATCAACAACGTTTATGGCGATGCGGATGATGAAGAAAACCCTTTAACCAATCCGACTGAAACCGACGAAGACGGAAATATTCTAATTCCGACAAAGAGCCGCGCGACGACTATTTTGAAGTGCATTTTGGCAATTTTGAATGGTGTGTATGTTGATGGGGTCGGTACGTTACAGTGCAACCAATTAACAAGCCCGTATTGCGGAGTTAGAAGTTACGTTTGGAACAATCGTTCGTATTTTGGTTATTCGGTTACGTTTTCAACGGTTATGGCAAGGCAGTCTGAAAATCCTGATTGCGGGTGGTGATGGTTTGTGAAAATTTATAATCCGAAATTACCTAAAAAAATAGTAGACGAACTTAATCGACTTAATGCAACATATTTTCAATTCGATGAGCCAATTCCCTTCAAAGAAGGTTTGACGTTATATCCAATAAATGTTAAAAATCATGATGAATTTTTAGCAGCTTCTGAGTGTTTGACACTTAATAAAATGGACAGCGTTGAAGGTATTCAACTTTCTAATCTTGGATACTTATTATTTAAGATGAATGATAAAGAACATCTAGAAGAGGCTGCAAAATTTTCTCAGTATTTAATTAGAATTTGTGAATTAGTGTTTCACATAAAATATGGTGTCAGATGTAATAAATGTGGCAAGGTTTATGATTATTATGAATTTCTTACGAAGGCAATGGATAAGGAACATCCATTCTATTGTGAATGTTGGAAAGATGGCGAACAAGAAGATTTTGACATCAATATCAAATACAAATTAAATGAAAAAACTAAACAAAGAGAACTTTTCGTTAATGGAATTTGTATAACCCCAAAGGAATTTGATTTAATTCGTCAAATAATAATGTACCAAAACCTGCCAGATTACAAAGATGATAGCTGGGTCGACCCCGATATGAGAGAAGACCAAGCGGAAAAACAGAGGCTTTTGGCAAAAAAAAATAATGCTGGAACGGCGACGCTTGAAAGAAAGATTGTTTGTGTTTCGGCAAAATCGTGTTACAAAATCGAAGATATTTACAAATTAACGATGAGAAAATTTCTGATTTTGCTATCTGCGATTGATGACGCGATGAATTATGAATGCACTCGTATCGGTTTAATGACTGGTATGGTGAGCACAAAAGAACCCATAGAACATTGGATTTATAAAAAAGAACCCGATGACTTATATGGAGATGCAGTAACCTTAGATGATATAAAGAAAGAAATAGGGTCTGCTGTTTAAATAACAAAAATTATGGCTTTAGAAATGTGGTTAATCCGCTGCATTTTTATTTTGCTTGATTTTAATTATATAAATTTATATACTTAAAAAGGAGAATTTAATATGGCTAATTATATTCTTGGCGATGTTTTAAACGCTGAGGCTTTCGTCAAAGAAGACGGAAACCTTATCCATTATTTTAGCGCAAAAACTATGACCGAAAGTACAATAAACGTATCCGTTACTGCCGAAGAAATTCGTGGTGGTTGGGGAAACCAATTGCTCGGTAAAATATTCCATGATACTAATTTTGGTGTAAATCTTACCGAAGCGATGTTCTCGATGCAGTATCTTGACGCTCAAATGAACGGCTTGGTAAAATCTGGGGACAAATCGACGAGCGCTCTTCATAGTGTTGCAGACACTAGTGCTCAGGTTTCTGATGGTGGCAAAACTCTTACGTTCGCGCCGCTTTCGGGGGATACTCTTGTTCCTATGTTTGCTAAGGCTGGCGGTTTTTGCGATGATGCTAACGAAGATATAATTGTTTGGGCAAAAGACTGTAATGATAACGTCGCATCTTTCAAAGTTACTGAAACTCCCGAGAGTGGCAATGTTACCGCGACCAAGATTGGTGGAGACACCCTTGTTGATGGCAAGGTTTGTGTTACCTATCCTGCAAGCGAACAGGCTGCTGAACAGCTTATTGTTAAGGCGGCTTTTGAACCGAAGGAATTCAGCCTTTATTTGCATGGCAAACTTTTTGCTGGCGATTCTTGCGGCAAATCCAAAACGGGTAGAGTCGGTAGCATAATTATCGAAATTCCGAGATTCCAACCTGATGGTACGGTCGACCTTTCGTTCAATCCTTCGTCTAACGTTTCTACGTCGCTTAACGGTACTGCCCTTGCGTATGGTTGTGATTGCGGCGGTGAAAAGCAGTATGCTACTATTTCGCTTACCTTTGACAAAGCGCTTGGAGATGCTCAAAATATTTATTCGAAATATACCGATATGGTCATTCAAGATGCCGAAGATCTTCACGTTGGTGATGTAATAGTTATATATCTTGTTGCTGAAAAAATGAAACCCTTACAGTATACGGGAGCATTTACAGCTACAACGGGCGAAGACAAAACTAATGCTTTAGACACAAAAGGTCTTATCGCAACTGGAATGGGCAGCAAGGTCGTGACCGTTTCTGTAGATATTGGCAAAGAAGAAGGGCCTCTCACGAAAGAGTTCACCGTTCAGCCTTAATTGTTATGGGTTGTAAATTCATTGTTGGTGAAAACGGGAAAATGAAAAAGTGCTCGAGAATGCCAATAATGTGCCCTTACCAATATTGGTGTTCCAAAGACGGGTGTTTTAAACCTACTGGAAGTAGTGGGAAATGCAAATATTATGAAGAAGCCGAAAACTCGGAACAATTAAATAAAAAATAAATAAATGGAGACCGTTGAATGTGTTGGAACTGCAATACGTTTGCGGTCTCTTTTTTTTATCTGTTATATAATAAAAGAAAAATTTTATTGTATGATTTTAGGATAAAAGTGAGTAAAAGGAAGGTAAACCCACACAATTTAATAACAAAGATTACTAAAACTAAAAAGGAGGATTTTTATGTTTTACTTAGATTATGCCAAACAGGTAGGCGACAGATATATTCTTAATTTTTTCGCAGATTCTGAAGAAGATCTTAAAGATGTCCCAACTGACGAACCTTATATAACGCGTAACGGAACTAATTATGGTATTCCTCTTGATACTTCGGTTGTTACGATAGTTGAAAAGGGCGTAAAAGTAAATTATGTTTTGCAAAATGGCGAGTATATTGCTGGAGGAGACGTTGCTCCTATTGTAGGCAAGCTTGAAGCAACCGAGAATAAGATCTATCTTGCGAAAGACGCTAAACTTGACGGTTATAGCCAGGTTGTTGTAAATGTTCAACCCGCGCTTCAAGAAAAATCGGCAGCCCCGAGCAAATCGCAGCAAGTTATCGTTCCCGAAAAAGGATACTATGGTTTATCGCAAGTAACGGTCTCGAAGATACCCGATAATTATGTAATCCCGACTGGTTCGGTAGAAATAGCTGCAAACGGAACGCATGACGTATCTGGAAAGGCGAGTGCTATAGTAAATGTTCCTGGCAAAGAGGAACAGGAAAAGACCGCTACTCTTGCAATGGCTGCAGGTGATCAGAGCGTAGCGCCTGATAACGGAAAAGTTCTGTCTAAAGTTACCATCACAAAACCTGCGACGTTAATCGCGGCTAACATTAAAAAGGATATAAACATAGGTGGGGTGGTTGGAACGCTCGAAGTTCAAAAAGAAGAGCAAACCAAATCTGTGACAATCAATTCTAATGGTTCTCAAGATGTAGTACCCGATACAGGCAAAGTTTTATCAAAGGTTACAGTAACTACAAATGTCCCTGCAACCCCTGTTGAAGAAAAAACAGTTGAACTCGCACTTTCTTCTGGAAATCAGGTAGTAACACCGACTGCTGGTAAAAACATTTCTAAAGTAACGATTACGAAACCCGCAACGTTGCTTCCCGAAAACATAAAGAAAGGTATAGTAATAGCTGGAGTAACTGGCACCTATGAAGCGGCTGCTGGTGAATAAGAAGTAATTCACTCTCCGCCTCGATAACACGGGGCGGAATAACTTTGAAAATAACGAGCAATAAGCTCGATTAAATATGTTATTTGGGTGGAGGATTTTGGATATGGTTTCAATTAATACGTTTTATGTGTATAAAGATGGTGGTTTAACCACTGGTGAAAGTCGAGTTACATTTAATCACTCGGCAGAAATGCTCACCATACAAGTAGATGGACTGGAAGGTGAACTTAATTTGTATGGAACTGTCGATTTTGATTCTGACATTTTTTATAAGATGACGGGGCATGATTTGGCGTTTGAGCAAGTAGATAAAATAACAAAGGATGGCATATATAGTTTTTCTCTCGAAGGAATAGCAAAGTTTAAGTTTGAGACAACTAATACCGATGATAATATTAAGGTATTTTGCAGAATGACTAAGGGGGTATAAGCTTATGACCGATCAATATGCAAGAAATTTAGCAAGTAATGCACTCAAAAAGAGCGCTGGTGGTCAAAGTGATGTGTCTAAAGAGTATGTTGATAATCATCTCGATAAAAAGGTAGATAAAATTGAAAGCACTTCAGCTAATCCGAGAGTATATGGAGTAAGCGAAGAGGCTGCTCAGACGACTTATTTTGCGACGCAAACGCCCGATGCTCATACAATACCAATGAGAGATGCAAGCGGTCGTTTCCAAGTTGCGGACGGTATAGCACCGAAACAAGTTATAAATAAAGGACAGCTTGATACGGCACTTGAAGAGGTTGCGAAACTTGGTGAACAAAATATCTTTTTAGATTTAAACACTTTTAACGAAACAGCCCAATTCAATAAAGGTTTGGATAGCGATTATGACATTTCTATAACCAATGGCGTTTTGAAAATTATGGACGGCACTAAAAATAGAGATGGCTCAAATAAAGATTATGTCGCTTTGTATAATGCGGATAGGATAAATTTAGAAGAAAATGGTACAAAATACGAAATAGAATTTCCAAAAAAGAGCGGTATATTTGCAACACTTTCTGATATAAAAGATGGAGTTGGTTTTGAGCATTCTGAATTAGTCAATGTGGATACTGCTGACGCAAAAGAGGATGCTTGGAGATTAATCGATGATGATGCGTCTGCAACTATTTATCACGAGAACGGCACATCTAAGGCTGGACTTGCGATATCTAAAAATTATATTAGAATAGGTGCTCAAGAACAATCTAACGGTGATACGAACACTGCTCAAATAGTTCTCAATTCTGATGGAATAATTATTGTTGCAAAAGATACAGGATTGTCAAGCGAAACTACATTTAGTCTTAGTGATAATAGTGCAAGACTTAATGGGAAGGATTTGGTAACTTCTGAAAGTTTAGACGAAAAACTAAATATATTGGAAGATAGCGTTGTAAGTCAAGTTTATGCAAGAGATGACGAAGGTGAAGATACGGGAATAAGTTATACCTATACGGCTGAGGGCAATACGATAGCAAGGCGCTCGGCGGCTGGAACTCTCGCAGTAGAAACTCCTACGCAACCCAAAGATGCAACGAACAAAGAATTTGTTGAAGCGTTATGTGTGAATATACCTCAAGGAATAGTAATTTCAGATATTCCTGGTTCGATTTCTGGACAATTAGCGGAACCCGACTTTGAGGCGTTGATTAATAATACCAACTATTATATTTTAAAAGATGGTAAAAAGTACGATAGAAGTTCGGAAAGACAACAAGAAGATTCTTTGACTTATGTTTATAACGGATATTTGAGTAATCGCGATTTACAAGAATCTATTGAAATCACGGTTTCGGCAAAGTCGTGGGTTTTGAATTCTAGCAAAATTATAACCGACAAAATAATCGCTAACGGAAGAATTGGTGGCGTTTCAATAAAGAATGATTTTACGGATGGATTGGAAGTATCTCAAACTGACGGTAATTTGAGTATATATGGTGCTCTTGATGCTGATATCGCGGCAAGGAATTCAAAAAGACCAATAACGACTATAAACCTCAATAAGGCGGTTATCGCAGCTTTGTCGGATAAAAATATGGATATACCCACACCCGATCAACAAACCGCTTTTAAAGCAGCCTGGGGAATAACTGCTTCGATGTTTGAAGGTGGAATAAAAATTCTTGATTTGGCAGAGATTTCCGTAAATGCAACACAAGAAGCGACTTCTGGCACCATAAAAGATGATTCATGGGATGACATAATTGCCGACGAGGTAATTTGTCTTAAACTCAATAATGAGTATTATCTGACTTCCGATGATGAACATACACCTGGCGTTAAGAGTTTTACTCACGTTGGTTGGAATGGAAATGCTAATTAGATGAAGAGCGTAAACATAACCAAGTCTACTAAGGCGTGGACGTTGAAAATTGGTTATGCTAAATATTATCGCCATTATATTCAACTGACGGCAAATGGTAATGCGTTCTATTATGATTTCTCTTCGACGCAAAGTCAGAAATACACGGCGGATACATTGCCTGCGATGCCTGATAACGCTATGGCTACGTTTGTCGTAGTGGCGGGTGGCTATTATTCTAATATAAGTGGTATGGTATATAGATCTGCCGACGGAGTGCTTAAGATAATAGCGCACGGAATGTATACAACCAACGGTACTTCGATGAGTTACTTGGCTTTAACTGGTGCAGAGGTAACGTTTGATCACGATAATGTCGTAGAGATGTAGGAGGAGAGTATGAATATTGATAAGATGATTTTATATATCGTTATAGGAATACTTTGTGTTTCTCTTATAACGTTTTTAATAATAAAAATTGTTAAGTTTGCAAAAATGAGCAAAGAAGAAAAAACAAAATTGCTCAAAACTTATTTGAAGGGAATTATTTCGCTTGCTGAGCAAGAAGTTGTCGGTAATAAAAAGGGAGAAGAAAAGTTAAAAATGGTAGAAGACTATTTTAACAAGAAAGCTCCTAAGGTATATAAAATAGTTCTTTTATTACTTGGTAAAGATAATTTGAAGCAACTTATAGAAGATTCTCTTAAAGAAATAAAAGAAAGTTTCGGGGGTTAATTATTATGGCTACTTATAAATCAAAACATACTGGTGAAAGAGTAGATGGGGCTGTAGATAAAATCCCCGAAAATCTGCCATCTGAAGATAGTCTTATTGTCGTAAAAGCTGATGGCAGTTCCTCTGATTATCTTTCGTATTCTCAGGTCGCGGGGGATAAATTAGACAAGCAAACTGTACAAACCAAAACAGATCAAATATATGGCAAATTGGAAGATGGCTCTCAAACGATGTTTAATACAACGATGGAAGCCGAACCCACGACAATCCCACGCAGAGATACGGCTGGCAGAATACAGGTAGCCGATGGTGTAAGTGGGACAGATGCTGTTAACTTTCAACAGCTCGATGCGATCGCCAAAGATATAAATGATTTAAACATCGAAAATGGTACGGGTAAAGATGCTATTCAACAGAGACAAGATGGGGATGGCGGCACGTTTGATTTCACGGGTAAAAACCCTAACGCGACTGCTTTAGATTCTACATTAACAGGTCAAATTCCTTACGGAGCAACTGGTGATTTTGCTGCAAGCTTTGGTGGAAAGAGTGCAGCAATAGGTAAACGTTCGTTTGCTTGCGGAACCACAACTATTGCAAAAGGCAATTATTCTTTTGCGAGTGGCGATAACTCGGTAGCATTAGGTTCTGATAGTCATGCAGAAGGGTATCAAACGGTAACAGGTCCTTCAGCTCAGGCATCTCATGCTGAAGGAATAAATACTCAAGCTTTAGGCTTAGCCTCTCACTCTGAAGGTTCTCAGAGCAAATCTATTACAGATTATTCTCACGCTGAAGGTATAGCTACTGAAACATTAAAGACAGCCCCTTCAAGTAGTGGGGGATCGGGAAGTGGTGAATCTGGAACTCCAGGAGGAAGTGACTGGAACCCAGATACTAAAATGGGTTTAGGAGCCCACGTAGAGGGTAGCTATTCTAAAACTCTCGGCTATGCATCTCACGCAGAGGGTTTAAGAACTCAGGCTTTAGGACATTACTCTCATTCGGAAGGTAGTTGGACTGTAGCTAAAGGTAAAGCTTCTCACTCAGAAGGTGAAGATACTAAAGCCGTAGGAGATTATTGCCATGCAGAAGGCTTAAAAACAGAGGCAAATAATAATGCCTCTCACGCAGAGGGATATCAAACCCACGCTAATGGAAATACCAGTCATGCTGAGGGGTCTAACACTTGGGCAATAGGGCAATGTTCTCATGCTGGAGGAACGTATTCATCCGCTGGCGGCAGGAATAGCTTCGCTCACGGAGAAAATGTAAAAACTATATTAGATTGTCAAGCGGTATTTGGGCAATATAATTTAGAAGATTCTAATTCTTTATTTATAATAGGGAATGGAACTTCAGATTATATAGGAAATCGTAAGAATGCTTTCCAAGTTTTAGTAGATGGAAGAGCAAAAGTTACAGGCGTACCGAGAGAGGACGATGACGTTGTCAGACTTCACGAGTTGGACGATTATGTTAAATACATTGGAATGTATTACGGCAACAAAATCGCACCCACATTATATTTTGGTAATGGTCAAACTTATATAAGTGGTAGTGGATTATATGTACGTGATGAACCGAATCATGCAGAATACAGGCACAACTCCATATTGGTTGGTGTTGGTGATGATACATGGACATTAAAATTTCCTAATCGTGCAGGCACACTTGCGTTAGTATCAGATGTCGATGCTAAATACGATAAGACAGGCGGTACAATCGGCGGTGACGTAATTATCACAGGCGATTTAACGGTAAACGGAACTCAGCACATAAATAATACCGAAAATCTTAACGTTGAAAATGCAATGATTTATTCAAACGCAACAGGTGCAACGTTAGCAACAAACGGTGGTATTGGTATTAAAACTAACAACATCGATGTGTACGGTATTGTATATGACCCAACGTCAAACAGTGTTAAATTAGGTTTAGGAAAATCAGATGCAAACGGTAGATTTACGTTTAATGCGGGTGAAGGTCAACCTGTTGCAATTCGTGACGATAGTACTAAGTTTAACGACAATCACTTGGTTAAGTGGGATGCCGACAACAATAAACTTGTTGATAGTGGATATTTAGTCGGTGATTTTGTTGACGTTGCAACGCAACAAACAATCAGCGGTATTAAAACATTTGTTGACGAAGTTCATTTTAACGGTATAACCGAACATTATGGCAATGTCAATATTACCGATTACGTTCTTAAAATTTTAGATACGGGTAAAGATTTAGTTACTCAATATCGAAGTGATGGAATAACTATTGAAAACGGTAGTGGTGAAGCGGCAGTTCAGTACGATGTTAAATTTCCTATCGATAACGGTACTTTATTAGTAGATAAGTTTAAGTACTCGAAATTCAGTTCGGATGACGAGAAAGATTTATGGTTATTGACAGACGCATTAAAAGGTATTGAAATGCGTTGTCAAGATGATGTTTCTTATGCAAGTATGCTTGTTGAGAAAGATTATGTTGAAATGAGTGACGTAAGTGAAACGGGTTCGGCAAAAGTAAACATAGCATCTGATACAATATTTTTAGCGTCGGAGAATACAGAAGGTGTACATAAGTTAGTAAGTGTAACTCCTGAAAAAGTTGCAGTCGGTAATGGTGCCGATGACTACTTATTAGAAATAGACTCGCTTAGTGCAAAATTCAGTAAAAGACCTCAGGTAAAAGATAACGGCAATTATGTAAATGTTGCACTGGTCGATGATTTAAATAACTACGTCGCAAGTCAAAGCGAATCGGCAGATAAATATTATGCACAAATAACGAATGAAAACGGCATAATATCGGCAAGGATATTTAAGAACGGCGAAGATGACGTACAGAATTTAATCATCAGTAAAGACGGCGTTAAGGTGTTAGGAAAGAGTATTGCGAATACCGAACAACTCGCAACTAAGGTTGACAAATTATCCTCGTCACTTATAAATCAAGCATATGTTCGCAATGCAAATGGTGAAGATACAGGACTTGCCTACACATACACCGACGAAGGCGGTACGTTAGCGGTTAGAAACGCAAGCGGTCAATTACAAGTAAGCGACCCGTCGCAGGATAAAGACGCAACGAATAAATCTTATGCCGACAACCTAACCGCCCGTTACGTCTCGACCTCGATTTTAGGAGGCTGATATGGCGATAAAAAGCATTTTAGGTGGAAAGAGCAAGAACCTGTTTGATATGGGTAAAGCGAATATTACCGTAAAAGATGGTGTATTTGTATCAAACGTAGGTGTAAATACTAATTTTTATGCTTTATCAGTTGAACCTGAACAAACATATACAATAAGTTGTGATACACGTGCTGTAACTGGTGCAGGTGTACAACTACAGTTGTCTTGCCAAACAGAACGTTCGTACACGAAAGGAACTCGATTATTTTCATTTTTGACATCACGAGAGATGATAGCAGATTGGGTACATATAAATAAAACTTTTACAGTACCTGCTGATGTTACGCAAGTTTATTTTTCCACGTTGATGAACGCAAAATACTTTCGTAATTTTCAAATCGAACTTGGTTCAGCCGAAACGGAATATGTCCCTTATGAAATAACCTCGTATAAAAGCATAATGAAAGTAAGCGATGTTTGTCAGTTGGTTGATAAAAGTAAAATACCTACAACTCAAACAGTTAGTGGAGTAACATTTACAAATAACGCTGATGGTAGTGTAACAGTAAATGGAACGAGTACACATCAACATTACAGTGAAATAGTTATACCTATTGACGGTTTATTGTTTATTCCAGGTCACGTATATTTAAACGGTACTAACAAAGGTAATGCTGCAAGCTTTGTGAACTTATATGGACAAATTACAAAAGATTATAATATGTATCCACAATTAATCAATACTTTACCGAGTGGAAAAGATTTTTATAAATTTCGGTATATTATTAGAGTTATTGCAGGTGCAACTGTCGATAATTGTACCTGCACCCCTCAACTATTTGATTTGACAAAAATGTTCGGTGCAGGTAACGAGCCGAAAACAGTTGCCGAGTTCAAAGCAAAATTCCCGAATGATTACTATCCGTATTCGCCTGCTTGTTTTGTGACAAGTTTTGACGAGAGAATGCCGTGTAAGACGAAGAATTTATTTGGTTCGTCAACGGAAGTAGGTGTTCCGTCGAGTACCGCATTTACAAATACTACAAAGCGTGTATTAGAAGATGGCAAGTGGTATATTGGTTTAATTCGTAATAATTATTATAACCCATTGTCGGTAGTAAAATATGACATTGGTGATAATTATGTAAATGTTATAAACAAATCGTCATACGGTGTGGCAAAATGTATTTATGTTGAACCTAACACTAATTATACCGTTACCTTAAAATTAAAGTTGGTTTATGGTACAAATTCTGAAACGGGTATTGGTTTTTATCAGGAAGACGGTACGCAAATTTCTTTTATGTCGGATGTTACAAGTTTAATTCATAGATTTACAACTCCCGAAAATTGTAAATTTATTACCATTACTTTTTGTTCAACGGGTAATGGTCAATCCGTATTTTCCGATATTCAAATCGAAAAAGGTTCAACCGCAACAGATTACGTTCCATACGGATATGTATAAGGAGATTTAAACAATGGAATTTAAGGTAATAAAAAACGAAACAGGCAAGATACTAAAAGAATATTGGGTAACTCCGTCTGAATGGGAAGCGTTAGACAAAACTACCGTTCAAGAGGGAGATATTTATCATATAGTCGGAACACTCGATAAGGGTGATTTGTCGGCTGATGTAAATGCGAGTTTGGTGAAAGCGGACAATGCATTACAAAAACCGACTGCGACATTAGCGAAAGAAAGTTTTGTAAAGGTCGGAATAGACGGGACGCAGAAGTTTGACGAGAGTTCGTATGTTGTCGCTCCTTCGACAGACGGAACGGCAGGCCAAGTATTAAAGAAAACGGCAACAGGAACGGAATGGGCTGATGAAAGCGGAAATTCGGGAGTAGAAGATTTAAGTGCAACGAAATTTTTGTATTACGGAAATTTTTCAAAAACAGTAACAACGGCAGTAAGTTGTAGATTTTATTGGGGTGACGGAACATTTACCGATTACACAGACGCATTTGAGTTCTCACATACATATTCGGGACAATCGTCATCGCATATAATATCGATTGTAGGGTTATCGACACTTCCTGAAATGTTTGCGGACGACGATTATATATATGAAATAACACTCGGTGTCGGTGTTAGTGCGGATATGTCTTGTTTTGCAAATTGCACAAATCTAAAAACAATCAGAATACAGGACAATGATGAAGATGCATTACCCATTACCGCTAACGATATGTCGGTATTTACTTACAACTTCGATTATGTGAATTTCAGAATAATCGTTCCGAGAAGATTGTATGTAAAATTACTCGAAAACAACGCGGATATTTCAACCGAATTTATTTGGAACCTCGTCGTTCCCGATGATAGTTATGTATGTTCGCATAGCATACAATTATCAGGGAGTAATAACTCAACTTATGAGGTTACGCTATATTCGACGTGCAAGCTTCCGCTCAATGAAGTACCGCTTGCAATAAATCCGAGTACTGGAACAGAGCAAGAGAGAGACATTCTTCGTGAATTAGTAGACGGCGAAATAGCGTATAAGTATAATGGTGATAATATGGAAGGATTCGGAAGTTTAATATATTCGGATTCTGACAGCAAATACCACATAGCACTTTGCACAGGATTCGGAGCGGCTAAGACCGATGAGACATTCGACATTAGTGAAATAATCAGCGACATCGTAAAACTTAAATAAGGAGATATATATTATGGGACTTACAAAGCAAAACTACAAAGTAAAAGACACACCTTTCACACTTGAAAATGCGTATGCGTTAATCAAATCGATGACGATTGAGGGTAACATAGGAGTTGCTCATTTCGTCGTACACGATAGTCGCGAACATTGCCTTTCGCTTAAACCGATTGAGGAATACAACATTCCGTTTAAATTCGATAGGAATGAGAACCCGTATGTCACGGCGTACAAAAAAGCAACGGAAGGTTCAAGCGAAACGTATGTTGACCCGATAACGTTGCAGGAAAAGACGGTCGATAGCGGAATGCCGTTCTATAAGTGGTCGGACGATTTGCAGGAATAAAAGTATCATTTCATTATAAAAAAATAAAACAATCGAGTGGGTTGAGAATTAATAATGTTCTCAACCCACAAAAAAATATCAAGGGGGATTTGCCACATGGCGAGAACAACAATATACAATGAATATTTGTCAAAGGAGTGGCAAATTGTTAATTCAAAAAATCAGAAATTACTCAAAGAGTTTATCTGTTATTGTGCGGCAAATGATAAAAGCCCACAAACCTGTAACCAATATGAAGCCCAATTGAAAATTTTCTTCTGTTGGAATTATAGGGAAAATGACGATAAATTTTTTGTTGACATAAAAAAGCGCGAACTTGTTAACTTTTTTGGTTGGGGTCGCGAGATAGGTTGGAGCCCGTGTAGGCTTGCCTCTCTTCGTGCGGCATTAAGCTCGTTTAGCAACTATATAGAACGGATACTCGATGAGGATTATCCAACTTTTAGGAACATTGTTAAAGTTTTGGAACCAATCCATTTAGAGGCGGTTCGCGAAAAGACGATAATAGATAAAGATGACATAATGGCGGGTATTGAGCGGCTGGTTTCGCTCGGGGAATACCAATATGCGTGTTTTCTCTCGCTTCTTTTTTCGTCTGGAATGAGGAAGGCTGAAGCGGCACAAATGAAAGTTTCGTTTTTTACAACAAACAAACAGGATGCCTTGGGCGGCCTCGCTTATATAACCCCAAAAATTAGAACAAAGGGGCATGGTGCTCGCGGCAAGCAAGTACCGAGATATGTATTTAAGGAAACGTTTGACAAATATTTTGATATGTGGCTCAAAGAGCGAGAAAAGCTTGAAATTAAATTAGATGATTTGTTTGTTATAAAAGGGAATGATGGTAGATATCAACCCGCAAAAGGACAGAATTTTTCGCATTGGGCTGTAAAAATTGGAGAATTAATAGGTGTTAATTCGTTATATTGTCACAGTTTAAGACATGCGTTTACAACATATTTGAAGCGGCAAAATTACCCAACCGATGTTGTGCAAAAAATACAATCGTGGGAAAGCGCGGATATGGTGGCAAGATATGATGATAGAACCGATAGCGAGGAATTATATGTATTTTTTTCACAAATAGTGAATTCCGACACTCAAAAGGAGCAAAATGAAGATACAAAACACAGATCAAATAATGAGAGCTGACATAATGACGGCTCGGA
>CAVKBM010000006.1:0-59129 GCA_963654355.1 Bacteroidaceae bacterium
GTACTATATTGTCTATATCATATAATTTCTTATAATAAATAGTATTGTATAAAACATAGGCTATTCTATGTTATTTTCTATATGTATTTATATTGTCTTTTATGTTTTCTATTATACATACAATAATATTGTAGATATGATAGTCTGTAATGTTGTTTTCTATGTGTCTAATACTATTTTCTATAACATATTGCACTATGTTGGATAGAGTATAATTTATTATATGTTCTGTAATGTGATTTGAACCATTGTAGTCGTTACATAACTTTATGTAGTTTGTTGCATAGGGCAGGGCGTATTTACTATAATAGTTGCGACTATAGTATGAAAAGTGGTATGTTGATTTAATGTAAAGTAAATATTCATATTTCATGCTGTGAGTTAATGGTAAAAGGAGGGGAGGAAAATAATTTATACTATAGTGTTTGATATAATACAAACTATAGTTTTGTAACATTTAAAATGTTGAATAATAGTTATTTATTCATTTTACAAAAATTCTATAATATCAATATTGAAATAACGGACGAAAAATTGCTATCTTTGTGATGTCAAGATGAAGGATTACGCCTGTTTCTGCTGTAAAGTTTTGTTTGAAAATCAGGTAGTATGATTGATTTTGTAACTTAAATTTTGTTTTGTTATGCTAAGTAATTTTTGCAAGAATGCTTTTAAAAATTTCTTCTTTTTTTCGAAAGGAGAAAGGAATGGAATTTGTGTTTTGGTATCTTTAGTAACGCTTATGTTTTCAGTGAATTTTTGTATACCAATACAGTCTCCTGAAGAGAGAAAAATTGCTGAAATTTTTAAAAATGATTCTATTAAGAAGGTATCTGATTTATCACCTGTATTTTCTGATAAAATTATTGTGGAGAATAGTCGTGAAGGTTCTAATTTAAGAGAAAAAAAAGATAATATTTGTGAAATGAATTTAGAATATGAAAATGGAAAGAATGATGAAAAGAATCTATGTGATGATGAGCTAATGAAATCAAAGAAAGTTATCGGAAAATCACGAAATGTATCTGATGAAAATTATATAAAAAAGAATGACGAAAAAAAATTTGAAATAAGTAAAAAGAGTTATGAAAAAAATTTCCACAATAAATATGACAAAAATAGAGTAGGGGAGTCATATAAAAAATTTGACTACGATACTGTTCGTGTATATGTCAACATTGCTGACACAACTGAATTGAAACGATTGCGTGGAATCGGTAGTGTATTGTCTGCGAGGATAGTTAAATATCGAGATAAAATCGGTGGATTTAAATCTTTGGATCAGATTCAGAATATTTACGGATTGTCAGAGGAAACTTATCGTTCAATTTTACCTCATTTAATTCTTGACAAATGAAATTTTTCCTTCCATTAGAGTAAATATCATATAAAAAAACTCGTTTAATGTAAATGGGTGGTGGAATAGAGGAAAGATGCAAATAAACGATATGGGAAAAAGTGTCATAAAGCAAGATTTTTTCGCTATCTTCGCAACTTGCTATTATCTGATGGGTATCTGTCGGTGTGGTGGCAGGAAAAAGGAAAACTGAAAATAATAAAGTCATATACATTTAGTTAAATGAAACGTTTCAAGTTGCTAAACAATGTTGTCGGATGGATAGTCTTCGCCATTGCTGCGATGACCTACTTGCTGACGATTGAGCCAACAGCCAGTTTCTGGGATTGTGGCGAGTTTATTTCTACAGCAGACAAATTGGAGGTTGGGCATCCACCAGGAGCGCCATTCTTTATGTTGACGGCGCGTTTTTTCACGCTTTTTGCATCTGATCAGGCGCATGTCGCAATGATGGTGAACGCCTTTTCGGCTTTGTGTAGCGCATTGTGTATTTTGTTCCTTTTTTGGACGATTACACATCTTGCTCGTAAATTGGTGTTATCTGATGAGTCGGAAATCTCTATGGGACAAATCATCGGTATTTTAGGTGCGGGTGCGGTTGGCGCTTTGGCATATACCTTTTCAGATACGTTTTGGTTCTCGGCTGTAGAGGGTGAGGTTTATGCCTATTCGTCACTCTTCACCGCCGCTGTTTTCTGGGCTATCCTCAAGTGGGAGGATGTAGCGGATAAACCATACGCCAATCGTTGGCTTGTCGTGATTGCCTACTTGATGGGGCTTTCTATCGGTGTACACTTGTTGAATTTGTTGACCATTCCTGTCTTGGCCTTAGTCTACTACTATAAGAAATACACTCCGACGACAAAAGGGACATGGCTCACATTGTTTATTTCGTGCGTCATTCTTGGGTTGATTCTTTATGGAATCGTTCCCGGCTTTGTCGAGGTGGCGGGTTGGTTTGAACTATTCTTCGTGAATGTTTTGGGTTCCAGTTTCAATGTTGGAACTGTTGTTTACGCCATCCTCCTTATTTCATGTCTTGTTTGGGGAATCTATGAAACAAGTGAGGGAAAGAAAATAGCTTACGAAAAGTATAATTCGTCATTGAAACCAGGAGAGAAAAAAAAGGCTTACACGAAGGCGAATATTGCTTTTATATTGTCAGTCCTGCTTTTGGGAATTCCTTTCTTAGGAGGTCGACTCAGCATCATCGTTGGTCTGGTCATTACGGCGGTCTTGGCGTATGTTTTGTTCAAAAAACAAAATTGGGTCAATCTTGCGATGCTCAACACCATCTTGCTCTGCTGCACAGTGATTATTTTGGGTTATTCGACATACGCTACGGTAATCATTCGTTCGGCTGCCAACACTCCGATGGATCAGAACTCGCCAGACGATGTGTTCGCTTTGAAGAGTTACTTGAACCGTGAGCAGTATGGTGACACTCCGTTGCTTTACGGCGAAAGTTACGCTTCTGATCTCAAACGTAAGAAGACGAACTTAGGCTGGGAGGCTGACATTACTGAGGGTGAAGCCTACTATGCAAAGAAGGTGAAAGAATCGGACAACGAGCCAGACTCGTATGTTGCCTACGACCACAAAAAGAAATACAACTATGACAACTGTATGTTGTTCCCTCGTATGTATAGCAAGCAGCCTTCACACATTGAGGCGTATAAGTCATGGGGTGGTATAAAAGGGAAGAAGGTGCAATACACTTCAATGGGGGAGACGAAGACGAAAGTCGTTCCAACCTTTCTTGAGAACTTGCAATATTTCGCAACCTACCAGGTAGGCTTTATGTATTTCCGTTATTTCATGTGGAATTTCGTGGGACGACAGAACGACATTCAAGGTCACGGAGGAATCCTTCACGGAAACTGGGTGAGTGGAATTAGTTTCATCGATAACGCTCGCCTGGGCGACCAAGACGCTTTGCCAGATGAATTAAAAAACAACAAGGGACACAATGTTTATTATTTCCTTCCATTCCTTTTGGGAATCTTAGGAATCCTTTATCAGTTCTCAAGAAAGGGAAAGGGTCAGCAGAGTTTCTGGATTACCTTTATCCTGTTCTTTATGACAGGATTGGCGATAATCCTCTATTTGAACCAGACTCCATATCAGCCTCGTGAGCGTGACTATGCGTATGCCGGGTCGTTCTATGCATTCTGTATCTGGATTGGTTTAGGTGTGCTTTTCATTGCCGACCTTTTAGAGATGTTCTTAGACAAGCGTATTGCAGCGACGATTGCTACGTTGATTTGTTTGCCAGTGCCTGCCTTGATGGCACAGCAGAATTGGGACGATCACGATAGATCTGGCAGATACACTTGTCGCGATTTCGGTCAAAACTACCTTCTCTCGTTAGAGCCAAATGCTGTTATCTTCACAAACGGTGATAATGATACATTCCCATTGTGGTATAATCAGGAGGTCGAAGGTGTTGGTACGGATGCCCGTGTGGCTAACCTTAGTTACCTTCAGATGGGGTGGTATGTTGACCAGATGAAGAGACAAGCTTATACTTCGGATCCTCTTCCGCTTTCATTGGAGCCCAAAGACTATATGAATGGAAAGATGGATGTGGCATACCTTTCAGCAGGTATTCCTGAGATGAGCGTTGAGTTGGCTTTGGATGTGGCTAAGAACCCTGCCAAGTATGCTAAATTCAATCCATACCGCGACGAGAGTTTATGCTTCATTCCATCTAAGAATTTCTTCATTGATGTGGATAAAGATGAGGTCGTTGCCAATGGTGCAGTTTCGGAATCAGAAAAGTATCTCATTGTTGATAGGATGGATATGAGATTAGGTGGTAAAGGCTACCTTGGCAAACATGAGATGATGATTATGGATTTGCTCCAGAACAATCATTGGAAACGACCAATCTATTTTGCGGTAACGGTTGGTAGTGATAGTTATATGGGTCTTGGCAAATATATGTCGTTGGAAGGAATGGCATACAGAATTTTGCCTAAAACAGGTGGCGTACTCGCAAGAGGTAACGAATATGTTAACACGGAGAGAACGTATGACAATTTGATGCACAAGTTCAAGTGGGGTGGCATTGCAGAGAATCCAAACATTTATATGGATGAGAACAACCTCCGCATGACTTCTACATTGCGTTATATGTTCGTAAGACTTTGCGACGCGCTTACGAAGGAGGCACATCAGGCGGAGTTGGAGAAAGACTATTGTGATGTGTTGCGTTGGGCGTTGACTCAAGATCCTGTCAAAGGTCCGAACAGCGCTTCATATATGAACGCTTACAGAGCAGAGTCGAGAATCTATTACGATAATGATAGAATTTCGAACAACTCCGCATATTCAGATTCTATGTTGTTGGCTAGCGCTCGTTTGGTGGCCGCCGAAATACTTTCAGTTCCTGCATCAACTCCAGTTGATGAGATGATTAGTAAGTTGCAGGCAAAGTCTAACAGTTACGATTCAGTTGCGGTTGCTAAGATTGTTGCAGAGAAGTATCAGAAGGTGGAAGATGCTTTAGACCATTGTCAAAAAGTTCTTCCTATCCCACAGATTCCTTACACAACAGCCAACTTGATGATGGCGCGTAACTATATGCAGATTGGCAAGAACGAGAAATCATTGGCAATCTTAGATGTGATGGAGGAGACCTCTTTGCAGTATCTCAATTGGTTTGCAAATCTCAGTCCACGCATGCTTTCCACAGTTCGCGATGACTTCACGGAGCATTTGTCTATCTTCGCTGAGATTTTGCAAATGAAGCAAACGATGGGAGTTGAGGAAGACGAGTCAGTCTTGGAAGACTACAATCGTTTTATGTCACTCTACAAACGAATTTAGAGATGAGGAATGAAATAAGGTTTTCTTATTTCGTAGCATAAAGCAAGGCTCAGAAACTTCGTATCGCTTTTGGAGTGGTGCGGTGTTTCTGAGTTTGCCATAAAGATTCATTGGGAGATGTTAATCGAGCAAGTACCAGAGTTTATTAGAAAGATATATCCGAATACGATTTGGAGACTGCCTAAACAGAAAAAAACGGTATATTTGACATTCGATGATGGTCCGATACCAGAGGTTACGCCGTTTGTTTTGGATCTATTGAAGCAGCATGGCATAAAGGCGACTTTCTTTTGTGTAGGGGAGAATGTGAAGAAACACCCAGAAGTTTTTCAGAGAGTGTTGGAAGAAGGTCATTTGGTGGGTAATCACACTTTTAATCATTTGGCTGGTTTCACTAATTTTGTGAAGAAATATCTTTTAAATGTTGAGAAGGCGCACGCATACATTAATAGTAAACTTTTCCGACCGCCTCACGGTACGTTTAGGTATGGTCAATTTATATATCTTCGTCATCGTTATGACATTATCTTTTGGGATGTTGTAACTCGTGATTATAACAACAAAATTTCGGGAGAGAAAGTGCTTTCGATTGTGAAGAAATATACGCGAAATGGCTCAATTATCGTATTCCACGACTCTTTAAAGGCAGAGAAAAATATGCGGTATGCGTTGCCCCGGGCGATAGAATGGTTGAAAAGCGAAGGGTATCAGTTTGAACAATTGACGGAAGAAAACATAAAAAATAATTCAAAATAGTTTTTAACACTCACAAAGGCGATGAGCGTTGTGAGATATAATCGAAATATATGAATATCTTATTGTTAGGATCAGGTGGGCGTGAGCATGCTTTGGCGTGGAAGATCGCACAAAGCAAGCGTGTTGAGAAACTATTCATCGCGCCAGGAAATGGAGGAACGCAGGGTATAGGCGAAAATGTCGACATTTCGGTGAACGATTTTCCTGCATTGAAGGATTTCGCCTTGACGAATAAAGTGGACATGGTGGTTGTAGGTCCAGAGGATCCATTGGTGAATGGTGTTTATGATTTCTTTGCTAATGATGCGCAGCTGAAAGACATCCCTGTAATCGGTCCGTCAAAGAATGGCGCTCAGTTGGAAGGAAGCAAGGATTTTGCAAAGGGCTTTATGATGCGCCACAATGTTCCAACTGCACGCTACAAGAGTTTCAATGAGTCTACATTGACAGAAGGTTTGAAGTTTTTGGAAGAATTGTCTGCTCCATACGTTTTGAAGGCAGATGGTTTGGCTGCAGGTAAGGGTGTGTTGATCATCAATAACCTTGACGAGGCGAAGAGTGAGTTGAAGAACATGCTTAGTGGCAAATTCGGCAAGGCAAGTTCGACTGTTGTCATTGAGGAGTTTTTGGACGGAATAGAGTGTTCTGTGTTTGTTTTGACTGATGGTAAAAACTATAAGATTCTGCCAGTTGCCAAAGACTACAAGAGAATAGGGGAGGGCGATAAAGGTTTGAATACTGGAGGTATGGGAGCCGTTTCTCCAGTTCCATTCGCTAACAAACTCTTCATGCAGAAGGTTGACGAGAAGATTGTTAAGCCAACAGTAGATGGGTTGAGAGCTGAAAATATTGACTATAAAGGATTTATCTTCTTAGGATTGATTAATGTCAAGGAAGAGCCTATGGTCATCGAGTACAATGTTCGCATGGGCGACCCCGAGACTGAAGTTGTTATGCTTCGTATTAAGTCTGATTTGGTAGACCTTTTTGAGGGTGTGGCAAATGGCACGTTAGGCGACAAGGTGATGGAAGAAGATGAACGCACCGCCGTTACAGTGATGATGGTGTCTGGGGGCTATCCTGAGGCATACGAGAAGGGTAAGGTAATCACTGGACTCGACAAGGTGAATGGAAGTATCGTATTCCATGCTGGTACGAAGATGGCAGATGGCAAATTGGTAACCAGTGGTGGTCGTGTTCTTTCCGTAAGTTCTTATGGAAAGAACATTGAAGAAGCAGCCAATAACTCATTTAGCAATATTGAGAAGATAGACTTCGAGAAGAAATATTTTAGAAGGGATATCGGAAAAGATCTTCAGAAGTTGGTTGAAAAATATTCAAAATAGTCAGAACGATAAAAGAAAGCAGATATGGAGTATCGAGACCTTGCCGATTTAATCCGTCCGAAGGCAACAAACATTCTTGCGAGTCTTGTCGTCGTTGCATTGATATGGAGTGGGGTGGCGGAGTTAGGTCTTGATGCGCCGATGAATACGCCAGAGGGTAGTCTTGTCTTGGGCTATTCCCCTCTGGCTTATTTTTTGCATGAGTATGTGTTTGATTTCGCCTCTGGTGTTGGAATAGGGGTATCGTTGTTTTTCTTGGTGGTTATCGCAACAGAGATGATTTGGATGAACGAGGTTTTTTCGTTTATCCCCTTGCGTTCTATAATGCCTGCTTTTTTCTTTATTGTGATTGCATCATTGGTTTTTCGTCCGCATTTGTTGTACACGGGTCTTTTCTTGGCGATGTTGTTTGCAGTCGCTATGTATGAGTGTTTTAAACTTTGCGAGGAGGGGGAAACTAACGCTTCGTTGATAACTTTTAATATTGGATTGTTGTTCGGTCTTTCCATCTGTTTCTCTCTTTCTACGGTGATATTTGTATTACCACTGATATGGATAACCTATCAAGCACGAACATTAGGTTTACGCACCTTTTTAGCCTTTGTGTTAGGCTTTCTTGTGCCGATACTCTACATGGTAGTCTTCTTGGTGGCGATAGACAATCTTTTCTATTTGGAGCATTACATTGACTCGTGGTGTCTTGGCTCGGGAGCAATGTGGCAGATGGTGTCGAATTCCACTTGGATTTATCTGCTTTCTACGGTTGCTCTCACGGTGTTTGTGATGGTGAGGGTTTTGTTATTCAGTGAGCATCAGTCTATTCGAAGTAGGGAAGAGACGATGTTCATTTGTTTCAGTTTTGTGTTGTCGTTGGTGGTGATAGCGGTGAGTCCGACGGATGTCTATCTCACTCTGCCACTGTCGGTTATGTATGCGTCGTTTTTGCTTGGGCAGGCTTTTTCAATGGAGTACAATTTACTGACCAAGATTCTTTTTGGTCTCTGGTCACTCCTGTCTGTTGTCTATCTTGTTTTCCCTAATTACAACTTTTAGAGTAGGGGAGCGAAGGATATGGTGGCACAATTGGTAGATTTCTTGACACAATATGGCTATTGGGGATTCTTCTTCGCTTCGTTCTTGTCTGCTACGATATTGCCTTTCAGTTCGGAGTTGATACTGACGGGGCTGTTGGTGGCAGGAGCATCGCCTCTCTATTGTCTTTTATTGGGAACATTAGGAAATACCTTGGGCGGTCTAACCTGTTATTGGATGGGTCTGTTTGGAAAAGAAGAATGGCTATATAAGTATTTAAGAGTCAGCAAGGAAGATATAGATAAACGAAAGAATTGGATACAAAGATTTGGTGCTTTTGCTGCGTTTTTTTCGTTTCTTCCTGTGATTGGCGATGTTATCAATGTTGCCTTAGGCTATTTCAGAGTCTGTTGGTGGAAGGTAACCATCTATATGGCGATAGGAAAGTTTACCCGCTATTTAGTGTGGATGTGGATGAATCTGGCTTTGATTGCTTCGGTAGGGTAGTGTAGACGATCATTGTTCCTCGTTCTTGTTGAGATACCAAAGGTGAGTTTCCGTATCGTACCCCATCTGTTGCAATAACTTTGCATATTCTTCTACTTGACGTTTGTGTTCAGGGCGTCGTTCTCCTGTCTTGTAGTCAATGATAATCATCTTGTTACCCTCTTGAATAACGCGATCGGGACGGTGTTCTACCATTTCCTTTTTATCATTGAAAGAGAGAATGGTACACTCGTTGAAAGTCTTTAAGCCGGGACGGAACCACTCTTCATGCTTCTTGATTTTCTCTTTTGCAGAGTCAATCAACTCTTTTTTCTCATTCTTCGTGATTATGCCATTGGTGAGTAACTCTTCTGCTGCATTTTCAATATCGTCTTGTGTATTGATTAATGAAAAGAGCGCATGAAGCTTAATACCTTCTTTTTGAGCTTTTATTCGAGAATCCTTTTCTGTAGTTTGTTTTTCTCCACTTTCAGAGGCTAATAAACTCTCAATGTACTCGGATGCTTTGTTAGAGTTTCTGAAGTTGGCACGACGACTTTCATAGTGGAAATGACAGTCGATTGTGTCCACGTCTGCTTTGAAAGGGTTTAATGATTTTATTTTCTTTTCTGGTGAGAAAGAAGGCACAATGACTCCTTTCTGATAGTGGAGAAAGACAATCTTTTGTCCTCCATTTACAATTGTTCCTTTGTCGTCTACTTCGGATAGTTTATCTCCTAATACATTAAGTAATAATGTGTTAAACTGATTAGGTTCTTTAGAATCCTTGCTCTCTTTTTTGTTATCACACATAATAAAGAGGTTGCAAACTGCGCGTGTGAAAGCCACATAAAGGAGGTTGATCGAGTCGGCGAGGGTCAACACCTGGTTTCTACTCCAATCTTCCTTGAAGATGGAATATTTTGCTTTTGAGGATTTTATGTTGATTGGCCAAACGGGGAAACCGCTAAAGGATTCATTCTTCGTTGGAATTTTACACCAAGCAATTTCCTCCGAGTTACCATTGGTGTAGGGATCGTTGCAGAAAGGTATAATTACAGTGTGATACTCCAATCCTTTCGACTTGTGGATCGTTGAGATACGGATACCATCTGCATTGTCTCCCATTGGAATCTTTTGTTGTTTCAGATATTTATCCCAATAATCAATAAAATAGGCTAAATCTGGAGCTTTTCGTTGGATAAACTCATTGAGGGCATCTAAGGATTTGAAGATGAAAGAAGACTGATCCTTCATCTGGTCTAAGTGGAGCAAGTTGATGAGTTTCTCTGTCATTTCGTAGAGTGGCAGACTTGAACAATCCAAAATGTCTTTCCTAAGATCTTTGAAATCATCGGAATCTTTGAACCCTGCGTCTGCAATTGTCTGACTGATAGCGTCTGCCAAGTTAACTTTCCCGTTTGAGATTGCCTTGTAGCGGAAATATACCTCTGTCATTGAAATAAGGTCTTCTGGGTTGAGGATAACACGCATAGCGTCAATCAAGGTTGACAATGCGACGGACGACTCCAACAGGTATGCTTCATCTGAAATTATATCCAATTTGAGATTAGAAGATAATTCATTTGAATGCGCATTTTTGTATTTTGCAAAGAATTCTGCGATTTGTGAAATCCTCTTCGACTGTCTGACGAGTATAGTGATGTCTTTGGCTTGAACACCTTTGTTGAGTTGTAGGTCAATGATGGTCTGCATCAAGTGGTTCAGCATTCTGTTGTCCTTGCTTGGGTCGCCTTCCACCTCCCCGTTTGTATCAGAAATTTTTCCTCTCCTATCTTGATCATCACCCAAAAACTCGACAGAGACAAAGCCTTTCCCTTTTTGTTTATCTCCTTTTCCACAATCTTGATGAGCAGTTTTGTAGACGTTGACTAACTTCTTGAAAAGCTCCTTACCACTTTTTGTTGCATCATCTCCATTGAAATAGACATCAATGTAGGGTTGCAAGATTGGAGATATATCATTTTCAGTGTCTTTCGGTGCGAAAAGCATATTGTTGAAGTCGATAATCTCTTGCATACTACGATAGTTCCCAGAAGCAGGAATTATGGTAGGTGAGACACCGATTCGTTTGAACGACGGTTCGTTGTCCAAGTCCTGGATGATTTGCCAGTCGCTGTTTCTGAAACGGTAGATAGCCTGTTTCGCATCGCCCACGATGAGGTTCGTTTGGTCGGAAGCAAGGCACTCGTTGATGAGGGGACGGAAGTTGTTCCACTGTGTTTGGCTGGTGTCTTGAAACTCGTCGATCATGATATGATCCAACCTCGTACCCATCTTCTCGTAGATGAAAGGTGTATCAGAGTCTTGTATCATCTCTTGCAACAAATTGGCAGTATCGCTCAGAATGAACTGTCCACGCTCGTTGTTTACTTTACGTACTATTTCAGACATTTCATAAAGGAGTCCAAATTCATTGACTTTTTCAAGAATAAGGTCGCAAGAGATTATAACTTCTTTATTTTCTTCTACCTTTTTAACTATTTTCTTTCCTATTGGAATCAAATAATCTTCTGCAAGTGTTCGGATTTCATTTCTAAACGGAGACTTTACCGTTGCCCAAGCATCAAGATCTTCGTTTTCTATTGCCTTGTAAGAAGTTTTCTTATCGGCTAAATTCGTGGTGTATTTTTTTTCTTTTATCTCTTTTATGTAACTGTAAACTCCGCTTTTCAGGTCTTCCTTTTTTATGTCTTTTTGCAGATAAGAATCAAAATCGGAAATTATATCTTCAATTTCTTTGATTTTAAGGTTCTTTAAGGTACGAATGGAATTCCGATAATTTTCAATTGCCTTAGGATTTACTTCCAATATCTTCTCGATTGCCTCTTCAAATTGTTTAAAGTCCTCTTTAAAGATATTTTGGCTAAAATCTTTAATGTCTGAGGCAATGTTGGTGTTTTTGCTGTTGTCAGATTTTTCTCTGATGAAATCAATCAATTTCTGACGAATATCTTTGTTTGTGTTACATTCTTCCGTCAGCACATCAACGGCATCGGTGAGGGGTTCATCTTGGTCGATCGAGATGTTGAGATAAGCTCCGACACCCAATTCATGAGCCAGATTACGGAGGATGATTTGGAAGAAACTGTCAATCGTGCTGACTTGAAAATGGCTATAGTCGTGAAGAATCTTGTTTAATGCGATGCCTGCGTTTTTGCGCACGTCATTTTCTGAGAGTTTTTGTTCGTCACTTTGTTGGTCTTCCTCAAGACCTTTCATCAAATTATCAAGGAGAGCTATATCAAGGTTGTTGACAATTGTGAAGAGGTCGGACATAATACGAGTTTGCATCTCGGCAGTAGCCTTGTTTGTAAAGGTTACAGCAAGTATGTTCTTGTATGAGTCAGGTTTACGCACTAATAATTTAAGAAATTCTAAAGAGAGCGTGTATGTTTTTCCAGATCCTGCCGATGCACGATACAATTTTAATGTGCTTGAATTTGACATAATAGTATGGTTAAACTTTCTCAAAAGTAAGAAAAAAATGAGAATGACGAAAGGAACGGCATTAAAGAAAAACAGAAGTTGTTGTGTTATATAATTTCGGTTATGTAAACTATTTATACACAAATATTTTCTGTTTTTGTTGATGTTTGTAATGTGTGAACATTGAGATTCTTTATGTGTTCTTACAACGTAGGTAGCCATTCCCAGATCCATTCTGCTAATGGGGATGGACAGGCGAGCATGCCACAATTATATTGAAGATCTAAAAAGGAGAACCGAATGCGGTGTTGAGGGTGGAATCTGTCGTTGTAGACGACAGATACTTCGTCCGCTGATGCAGTTCTCTGCCTTCACCTCTATTGGAATAATCTCTGATTCCCACTGAATTACGAACTCTACTTCTGCTTGAGCATCGGACGACCAATAATAGGGCAACCCTTCATAGTGAGGAAGCAGGCTTTGCAGAACTGCGTTCTCTGCCATTGCTCCTTTGAATTCTGTGTAGTTTGCAGTAGGGTCTGTTATCACCCTTCCGGAAAGGTTCGCCAACTTACGCAACAAACCGCAGTCGCTGGCGTAAACCTTAAATGCGTCGGATTCTTCGTATGCGGCGAGTGGCATTCCTGGCTTCGAGATTGAGTTGATGCGGTATATCATGCCAGCGTCTTCCAACCAGAGCAATGCATCCTCGTAATCTTTACTCCTCGCTCCTCTTTTCACCACTTTGTGGATGAATTTTCTGTTTTCTTTCGCTAATTGGGATGTTACCTATCTGTCGGGCTCCTTTCAGAAGTATCGGTTTATGAGTATCAGCCTTCTTCCACTCTTTGAACTGTTGGATAATTTCCCTCTCTATTTTCATACAATTACATTATTAACTTCGATTTTGTGTCAAATTTAACACTTTTCCGAGCTTGTTAGTGCAAAATGATGAATTTTCTTTTTTGAGAGGAAAAGAAAAACTTTTGAAATTAGATAGAATTTCTGAAATTATAATTTCTTCAGTAAACTCAGAAAACCATCCATTGTGCGTGAACCTTCCACTGTTTCATTTTTGTCGAACACCATATAGTAGTGGAAGTTTTGTGTTCCGGCGTATTTCTCCCAAGTCTGTCCTAAATTGAGTTTCTTTTTGCTATCTGAATTGTCTCGATCATCACCTTTGGTTTCCAACAGAATGATTTTTCCTTTATTTGTGCGAATGATAAAGTCGGGGTAATGGTTGAACGGCCCGTTGAGGGCAAAACCTGTTGTTGGGTTTGTTGGGTTTCTATGCCAGAATGTAACGTTCTCCAACTCCGAAACAGCGTGTATCACTTTATATTCGAAGTCGTTTATAGACCCCACTTCTTCAGTATACAGACCTTTGCCGATACCAACGATTTTGTCTTTTTCATTGCTTATTCTTTCAGGAAATTTATAGCCTTCTAAGCAAATGATTTTATCTGTTTCAATCCAATTTTTGAAGTTGCTTTTCCTCCTTTCGTCTGCTAAGGATTTAATCTTGTTCTTGACTTCTTCTGTAACTTGTAATATTTTATTATGGAAATCTACTATGTCGCTCTCGTCATAGTCTGAAAACACACCAGACAGATATGACTTTATTTTAGAGCTTGTTATGCTTTGGAATGTGCGGTCGCTTTTCTCTATTCTGTCGGTAATTTCTGAAATAAACGAGCTCTTTTTTGCTTCTGGTGCTAATTCAATGAAGTATTTTTTCAGTTCGGCTTTCATCTCGTCTGAGATGCTTACACTGATGGGTTTTTCAGCGTTGGCCTCGTTCACGTCAACGCTTTGCATTTCAATGTTCGAACTTTTGAAGTTTATGTTTTGGTCTTCTTTTGCCAAATCCCAATTGCTGTCTATTAGTGTTTCTGGTGTTAATTTGATGTAATCTAACTCATTTTTTTCATTTGTCGTACCGCTGAATTTTAATGCGGTACCATCTGGAGATTCAATCATAAATATAGGTAAACTCAAATCTTTTACGATATCCTTAAATTCTGGTTTTATAGGATAGAAATTTGTACCGTATTTCATCTCTTCATCGTATTTTTTGCTTTCTTCAAGTGCTTGATTCTCAATCGTTTTTGTGGAATTATCCGATTGATGTTCTTCTGTGTTTTCAGATGTTACAACTGCTTCATTGTCAGACTCTTCCGTTGATTGTTCCTCTTTGTGCGATGTGGAGTCTTGCGCTGTTGTCGTTTCTTGATTCTCTGTTTCTTCAGATGTCTCAACTTCCTCATTGTCAGACTCTTTCACGGATTCATACTCACTTTTGGCATTGGATTTGAACCCTCGCAATATATATGTTCCGTTTCCGTATGATATAGGTGGTTCGGAGACAATTGTGACGCTTGGTTTTATCACTCCGTACGGCTTCACGTTGTTCTTTGTAGGTTGCTCCTCGTTTTCTAAGAAGGTTTCTGGCTCGGGATTGGCTTCCCTCACCTCTTTCGAAGTGAATCCTGCTCCTTCTAATCCCTTTATGACTGATTCGATGGTTCCCCGAAACTTTTCTGATGCAGTGAATACATACGAGATGTTCAGTAGGTCATCTGCGTTCTTTTTGGCGTATGGAAGACGCATAATGCGCCCTACAATTTGCGTTACGTCCACTTCAGAACTTTTGTTCGCCAACGATGCTAAAATGTAAGCAAATGGGCAGTCCCATCCTTCTTTTAAAGCGTTCACCGTGATGATATAACGAATTTTGCAATCCTCAGACATCAGATTGACACCTTTCAGTTCGTTTATGGTGGCTGTTTTTATAGCAATTTCCTCTTCGGGGATGCCCTTTTCTATCAATTTCTGTTTGACTTTGTCGAACGTCTCGTCGTCTTTATCGCTTTTGGGTTGCGCTTGTAGTAGCAGAATCGGGCGTATATATTTGCCTTTCTGATTTTTAGCCTTCTCATCCAAACTGTTGCGGAGGTTGACTGATTCGTCTATAACCTCCTCTACACTACTTCTGTTGCATAGAATGACGGGCAGTTTTACCATCTCCGCCTTTTTCAGTCGCATGGCATCCACGAAACTGATGATGTTGCTTTTTTCTCGTGGGGTAGCAGTCAAATCGAGAATAAAGCGAGGCTGTATTTGCTCGAAAAGTTCGATTCGTAGGGGTGATCCGAAGTTGTGGCTCTCGTCGATGATTACGACGGGGTGTAATCTGGCAATGGCAGAGATTAGCGATGTCTCGTCCGCTCCTGCTATTGCTGTGGCTGCGTCTTTTAGTGAACCATATTCGTAGGAAGCGAGGTTGGAGTTCTCCTTGTAGACGCGTCGTCCGTCTTTGTTGTTGGAGGCGAAGGACTGCACACTCAGTACGAATATCGTCAGTTGGTCAGCGATGTCGTTGGGTTGGATTTGGCTTCCTTGCAACGCAGCGTTTTTGTCTACCACCACAACTCTATTTTGAAAATGCTCCGAAAGTTTCTGATTATAAGGGTGTTGCGGATTCCTGAGGTTTTTGTAGGTTTGCTCTAAGATAGAATCGCTTGGTACGAACCACGCCACCACCATGGGGGCGTCGGGTTGCCAGTTGTTCAGTATCGTGCGAATGGCATTGCAGGCGATGAATGTCTTTCCGCCCGCTGTCGGCACTTTGAACATTACGCGTGGAACTCCCTTGACGGTGTTGTCGTAGGGTTTGAGACTCATCTCGTTATCGGGGTCGTTGACGTCGATATTGTCTTTTTTCTTCCAATATTGCGCATACGCCACCTTTAGATCGTTGGTGTCGTTGAGTTCTTGTATATAGGTCTTGAGGTCGTCTATCACCTCTTGCTGATAGTCATTGAGTTCCATACGCTTTTTATTTTATTGTATGTCAATCATTTAGAATCGGATGACATCCGATGTGAATTTTTTGAAAGTGATGTGGTTTCGTTTCAAGAATTCATCGCTCATTTGGCAAGCGTCGGCATAGATGATGTATGCGTCGGCTATAGTGGCCACCTCGTTAGCGGTTTGGTTGGAGAGAGAGACCTCAGTGTCTGCTTCGTGGAAGAAGTAGTAAGCCACCCCATTGTTTATACCCAATAGGTATTTGTCTTTGCGGTTCTCATCTTCCACAAAAGGGGCGTGCACTTCGGAATGCCAGACATACCTACGGAGTTGTGCAGTGGTGATTGCAGGGTTTAACTCTCCCATCTCGTTGAAGAGGGATTCTCCCAACTCATAGAATGAGAATCCGCCACCCGTACCCTCCACAGCGTTTTTGCCTTCACCGTAGCCTGCCATCACGCGTCGCACACGCTCTGCGGTGATGTTCTCGGCATAGTCTTCCATCTCCACCAAGATGAATTTGCGGTTGCCTCCATCCGCTTTGTTTAGGTTCAATACGGCATGGGCTGTCGTACCTGATCCTGCGAAAGAGTCGAGAATGATGGAGTCTTGGTCGCAATTAGCCATTTTCAGAACCATTTCCAGCAAATCTGTGGACTTTGGATAATCAAATGGAGAATCCCCATTAAAAATTTCTTTTAGTAATCTAGTGCCATTCCCTATAGAATCTACCCATGAAACAAATTTTTTCGTTTCACATTCTCCTTCTAATGGAGCAAATAATTTTTCGTAGGGAATCCAATCTCCATTTTCGTTTTTTTGAAATTCAACTTTCCCTTCTTCAATGGCTTTTCCCATTGTGTTTTTACCCCATCTCCAACATCCTTCCGTTTTGATTTGTGTGTTGTCTGATGAAGATTTTGTGTAGATAATGGGGAAAACTTCTTCTCCTGTTGGTGATAAAATAGGATAATAAAGATTGGGTCTATTTTCTCTTAGACTATTTGAACCCCATTTCCTAAGTAGTTGAGTTTTATAGTTTCGTTTTAATTTTTCATCGTACTTTGGATAGGAGGAATCTTCTTTTTTTTGAGTTCCAGCATTGAAGTTATTCAGAGACTTCGCATAGCAAACAAGGTATTCATGAACTATTGCAAAATATTTACTGTCTTGTCGTCCTCCTTGTCTATGAATCGGCATAGAGGCTACGAAGTTACCCCCCCCCATTATTTCATCTAAAATCAATTTTAAGTTGAATAATTCGTTGTCGTCGATACTAATAAAGATAGCACCGTCGTCGGAGAGGAGTTTTTTGAGAAGTTGTAGGCGAGGGTACATCATGCAGAGCCATTTGTCGTGGCGTGAGAAGTCTTCTGCCTCTTTGCCTACCACTTGGTTGAGCCACTTGCTGATGCGTGGGTCTTTGACATTGTCGTTGTACACCCAGTTTTCGTTACCTGTGTTGTAGGGAGGGTCGATGTAGATGCACTTGATGCGCCCCTCATATTCGGGGAGGAGCGACTTCAAGGCTTCCAAGTTGTCGCCGTGTATGATTTTGTTGCCAGAACCCTTGTCGCCATAGGTGTACGACTCCACCAGAGGGCGGAAAGGCACGTCCTGGTGATGGTTCGTTATTTTATCTTTTCCAAGCCAATTTAGTGTGGGCATAGTAATTTGTATTTTCGCAAAGATACGTTTTTTATTGCTTTTGCAAAACACAAAAAAAGTGTGGAATTTCTTTACCCCGCCCACCCTTCTCGGTCCAAATTTCGATAATTGATCGCTTCGTTGATGTGCTTTGATAGTATCTGTTCGGAGTTGTCCAAGTCGGCTATGGTGCGACTGACTTTGAGGATTCTGTCGTAGGCGCGGGCGGAGAGGTTGAGTTTCAGCATGGCGGTTTTGAGGCGACTGAGGGCATCTGCATCTAATAAAGCGTATTTGTGGAGCAGACGTGAGCTCATTTGGGCGTTGCAATGCACCCCAGACTCGTTTTTGAACCGCTCTAACTGGATGTTGCGTGCCGCTACCACACGTTGGCGTATCTCTGCGCTCAACTCTGTTGGTGCGCACTCCGATAGTTTCTCAAAAGGCACAGGAACGACCTCTATCTGTATGTCAATACGGTCGAGCAATGGCCCCGAAATCTTGCTCATATATCGTTGTACCATGCCGGGCGCGCAGACACACTCTCTTGTTGGGTGGTTGTAGAAACCGCATGGACAAGGATTCATCGCTGCCACGAGCATAAAGCTGGCAGGATATTCCACTGTTGACCTTGCCCTTGAAATGGTGATTTTGCGGTCTTCCAACGGTTGTCGCATCACCTCCAAAACCGTTCGTTTGAATTCAGGCAACTCGTCCAAGAATAGAATGCCATTATGCGCCAATGAAATCTCTCCTGGCTGAGGATAGCCTCCGCCACCGCAAAGGGCCGCATCGGAGATGGTGTGATGTGGGTTTCGGTAAGGTCGCTGTGTCATAAGGGATGTCTCTTTGCCTATTTTGCCAGCCACTGAATGTATCTTTGTGGTTTCCAAGGCTTCATGCAGTGTCAGTGGTGGCAATATGGTGGAGATTCGTTTCGCCAACATGGACTTTCCTGCCCCTGGTGGACCAATTAGTATAATGTTATGACCACCTGCAGCCGCCACCTCAAAAGCACGTTTTACGTTCTCTTGCCCTTTGACGTCTGCGAAATCGATGTCGTAATGCCCTTGATTCTTCGCGAACTCGGCACGAGTGTCTACGAAAGTGGGTTTTATCTCAACAGCTTTGTTCAAGAAATCAATAACTTCCTTGAGATTTTTCGCTCCATACACATTCAAATTATTGACGACGGCGGCTTCTCGGGCGTTTTCTGCAGGTAATATCAAACCTCGGAAACCTTCTTCTCGTGCCTTGATTGCGATGGGCAATGCTCCTTTGATGGGCTGCAGAGTGCCGTCTAAAGAGAGTTCTCCCATGATGATGTATTGTGAGAGTTCCTCATATTTAACCTGCCCTGCTCCTGCCATGATTCCGATGGTGAGAGGAAGGTCGTATGCGGCTCCTTCTTTACGAATATCGGCTGGAGCCATATTAACAATCACCTGATAATGAGGAAATTCTAATCCGCAGACACCAAGGGCGGACATCATTCGTTCATGACTTTCTTTGATACAATTGTCGGGCAGTCCGACTAACGAGAAGCGAATACCAGGTGTTACATTCACTTCAATGGTAATGGTGGCGGCATGAATTCCTTGCACGGCGGCACCGTATGTCTTGACTAACATAAACATAAATCTTTATCGCTTTGAAGACTTTTTGCAAACGAGGCAAAAAACAGGCATCTCACAAAGCAGGTTAATCTTCTCTTGCAAATATAGTTATAACTACGAAAAATAACCGCATTCAAACACTCGTATTTCTGAAAAATTCTTAATTTTACACATTGCATATATTACTAATACGAATTGAAAAAGCAATTAATTCAGATATGAAAAGAGTATGTACTATAATAGGTATACTGCTGGGTTACGCTATGATGCTTTGTGCAGAAGATAGTTGGAACTTAGTGTGGCGAGAAGATTTCGGTGTGGCAGAAGACACCGTTATCAAGGATTTCCCTGACCCAAACTCGACGGTGCCTAACCGTTGTTTTATGGAAAACGAGCGCTATTGTCTGAAGGAGACTCAGAATCCTACGACCTATCAGATGGAGTGTACAGGGGGATATGCGTGCAAGGAAGGTGTTGGAAAGTGTGGAACCATTGATGATGGATATTATGGAATTACCAATAGTACTTGGTGGGCATATAATCGTTGGGGAGAATGTAAAACATCGGCAGGACACTTTATAGGAGGTCGTGACCATACAGGCAATAAGAATGGTGCGATGTTGGTGGTGAACCCTGGTGTCGGCGAGGGTGATGCTATCTTCTCTAAGAAAATTGAGTTTAACCTTTGCGACAGTCGAACCTACCGCTTTGTCATCTATGTGGCAAGTATCACTTCGTACGGAAATGATACTCCCGATGAGGATGGTAAGACTTCTGGTGGAAACGCCAATCTTGAGTTGAAGATTATCAATTCAAAAACGAATGAAGAAATCAAGAATATCAAGACGGGCAATATTCCATATTGGGTCGCCACAGGATGGGGAGGAGACGGCTCTGTAGCTGATGCATACGCTGAGCGAGAGTGGTCAATGTACTCTTGCGAGTTTACGGCAAACGATGGCGATGTGTTAGACTTACAGGTTGTCAACTGGGGAACTGGCTTCAACGACTTTGCCATAGATGATATTTCTCTCTTTAGAAATGATGGCGACATTGATGTGGTCGACCCTGTCATCTCGACCAACACGTTGGCGAGCGGAAGCACGGTCTCTGCTGATGCGTGTATCTATAAAGCGGCTTTCTCTTTGAAAGCTGATGTTTTGGAAAGTTGGAAGAAGATTTATGATAAGGTATATTTCCTTTGGCAGAAATCAACCGACGATGGTCTGACATGGGAAAATGTAGCAGAGGTCAGCGGTGTCGATCAAACGTATGTGGAGATTGAGGTGAACAAAGACATTCCGACCGTCTATCGTGTGATCATCACAGGTGGTTCGACGGAAGCCGTTGCCGAGTCTCAGGCGTTGGAGATTGCGGCAAACGGTGCACCTGAAGATGGTTGTGCTTACTACTCTATCTCGAACACGTTGGCGGGTGTCTCTCCTACTCCTGATTGTACGTATCAAGAGGGTTTAAGAACTGTTTGGAAAGAAGATTTTGGTTTGGTGGATTCATTGACAACCTATTCATACGATGGTGCGGTTGCAACTTATTATGAATATGGAAATCCGAACAATGAAATGAAGGGTGGCGAGTATGTCATCACCTCTGCTCCAGACTACGCTATCAAGACAGATTCTTGGAGCAAGCCATCTGCAATGGCAGATTATTCTGGCGAGGTCAACGGTGCATTCTATTACACTTATTTGGTAACAGCAACGGATGAAGAGAATGGAGATATCATGATATCTAAGAAGGTATCGGGTCCATTTTGTAAATGTAAAAATTTCGTCTTCACATACGTTTTCTATTCTGCCGACCAATGGGGTGATGGATCGATGGAAGCCCGAGTGTTGGACGATAGCGGAGAATTACTTGCTTCTACACCTTATAAGATTAATAGCGAGAATTATGAGAAATGGACGAGGATTAGTGTTCCTTTCACTTTGTCAACCGACTATACGGGTGGCGTCACCCTTCAGATCATAAATACATCTGGTTCGAGTTTCTACAAGCATTTAGGATTTGATGATTTGGAAATTCTGGTTTGCTCCGAGTCTGCACCTCAAGGCAAAATTGGCATTGATAAGACTTCTGGCAAAACGGCATTGATGAATTTTGAATGCAATGAAGAACCGCTTCACACTATTGATGTTACGGATGCTTCGGAATGGAAAGCAAAATATGCCGACTATGGTGTTGCTTGGCAATATTCTGTTGATGGTGGTGCATGGCAGTATCTCTCTTCTAAGACTTCAGAGACATACGAGGATGCGGATGGAGCGTTGATCAACTATCGCGCCGTTTTTGCTGAAACTCAAGACGCCGCCGAGCAAGCCGCTACAAACGGCACGCCTGATGATCCATGCGTTGTCTTCGGCTTCTCGAACTCTGTCGCTTTGAAGTGCAAAGTGACTGGTTGCAAACCTGCCGAGTTTGCCTTCGTTACGGAAGATACCATTAATATATGTAGTGATACAACGGAGAAAATAAAGTTGGAAGTCGAGCAAACGAATAAGGTCAATGTTGATGGAATGCAATGGTACTCTTCTCCATCAGATCAAAAAGCATGGATGGCTATTGATGGTGAGACATCTGCTATATTAGAGGTGTTGCCAACAGATTCGACCGACTATATGTTCATCGCAGTGAACGATACTTGCCGGGATACCGTTTATGCTCGTATCAATGTCTACGAAGCTATCACGTTCGATGAGTTGGAGGATGTTGATGTGTGCGAAGGTTCTTCTTTCTCTATCAAACCTCAATTGTTGAGTGGAAAGCCAACTGATTATATTTGGGATGATGAAAAATCGGATGAAGCGACATTCAGCGAAACGGAGGCTACGGAGACGAAGACAATCACTTTCTCGGCAACGGATGGTGTTTGTACCGCTAAGAAACAATCGGTAGCGGTGAATGTTGAAAAGAAATATGTGCCTAATTGGGCGAAGACGGATTTCACCGTTTGTGAGGGAACATCTGTTCCATTGGCGTTTGCATTCGATCCTGATAGTGCGACTTTCGCATCTGTTCATACTTCTTCGTGGTTGAAAGACGAAGCTGAGGTGTCGAATAAATTTTCGGAGACTTTCATCGCGGAGGAGAGTTGTGCGTTGAAACAGATTGTCTCTTCCGAAATCTGTGGTTCGGTAGAATCCGATTTCACCATTACAGTTGAGAAGAAGGCAACCCTAACGCTCACTTCGGATAAGAAGGCTATTTGTAGTGGTGACGAGGTTGAATTTGGAATTACTGCTGATGCGCCTAACGGATTCTCGTTGATGTCTTACGAGTCGGTTGCAAAGGCATCCAGTGTGAAGGATTATGTAGCAACGGATAAGAGCGTTTCTGAGAATCTTGCTCCGACATTGAAGACGTCATACTTCTTATATGTGGCAGAAGGTACTTGTTCTGCGGTATCGTCCGACACTATTACCATCACCGTGGATGAGCCTCTTGATTTCACTTTTGGTGAAGTTCCGTCCACGGCATGTGAGGGTGAAGAGTTGACACTTCAAGCTATTAGCAAAGGGGGAACATATGTTACTGCGGGTTGGCTCAAGGGAGAGGACGCCGTAACTTCAGAAGATCCGCTTAAATTTACTGACAAGCCAACTGAAAGTACGGTTTACACGTTCAAGGCCACGAGCGGTCAATGTCCTGCCTTCACGCATACTATTAATGTGGAATTAGATAAACTTACTGATTTGGAAATCCAATCAGACAAAGAGAATGTGTGTGCAGGCGATGAAGTCAAATTGGATGCTATATACACCACTGCGCCAAATGTGTTAGGTTGGGAATATTCTACGGATAATGTCAATTTCACCAATTTCTCAGATGAGATCACCGATTCTAAGACCTTCAATACCACCTCGGATATGAGTTCTCTCTATTTCCGATTAGCGACAGAAGGAAACTCAAGATGTCCGAAGAGTTGGTCAAAGACGATTAAGGTGGGGGTCGAGTCGCCTTTGGATATAGAATGGCCAGAAGACCAAACCATCTGCGAGGGTTCAACTTTGGCATTTTCTTTTTCGGATATCACTGAAAAAGAGCGTGAACTTTATACCTATTCATGGACGAAAAATGGGACAGAGGTTTCAACTGATTTAGATTATAGTGCAGAGTATGACGAGAGTGCGACATTGAAGTTGACAATTACAAGTGCAGTTTGTCCTGTTGTTGATCATACTTTCAATGTTGAGGTTCAGAAATTGGTCAATCTGGAATTGTCCGCATCTGATGAAACTATTTGTCAAGGATCGTCCGTAACGTTGACGGCGGATTATGGAACGGCGACCTCATTGGTATGGGTGGCTTCACCAACTACAGGTTCTGCAAGCCAATCGGACGTTTCAAAAGAGTTGACCGCCGCTTTAGTTCAAAAACCATCCACATCCACTATGTACTGGATTGAGTATCGTGGAGATGAGGTTTGTCCACAAGTTCGAAGTTCCGATTTCGTACTGGTAGAGGTTGAAGATTCTATTGATTTTGAAATTACAGGTGCTGTTGAAGCTGTATGTTATGGCAATGCAGTCAATTTGACGGCAAAGCAGAAACAAGGTCTTACAGATAATCATAGTTGGTTGAAGGATGGTGTAGCGTTTGGTTCCGAATATACTTTGACAGATATTCCAGAGAGTGATGTCGTTTATACCTTCTCGGCTACAGGAACGGTTTGTCCCCAAAAGACAAAAGATGTTTCTGTCATAGTTGAAAAGACTGCCGAGTTGACTTTGACCTTATCTGACTCTAAGATTTGTCAAGGTTCAGATGTTACTCTCAACGCAGAATTTGGTGAATCAACATCTCTGATTTGGGAAGAGTCTACCGATGGCAAAAACTACAAGACATTCGATGATGAACTTGTTGCAACGAAGACTCAAAAACCAAGTGAGACAACGACCTATCGATTGAAGTCAGCGGCTACAGGTGTCTGTGAAGCGACTTATTCCGAGCCACAAACCGTTGTAGTCGAAGATTCTATTTCGGTAGAATTGGCAGACGTGAAATCAATTATATGTTTGGGAGATGAGATAACACTCTCGGCAAATGTCAAACAAGGAGCGAAAGACAATGTAACATGGAATGATGGTAGTGCAGATATTTCCACTACCCTAACGAAATCTGTGTCGCCAACTACGTCTACTACATATACATTCACTGCTAAAGGAGATGTTTGTGAGGCTGTCAGCAAGTCTGTCACCGTTGATGTAGAAGAACCAACAACCTTGAGTCTCGCTACTTCAGATGAGAAGATATGTAATGGGTCAAACATTACCTTAACGGCAGATTATGGTACGGCGAAGTCGCTTAATTGGGAGAACTCGACAGATAACAAGACTTTCACAATGTTTACGACGGAATTGTCCGCATCAATGGTTCAGACACCAACGAAGACAACCTACTATAGACTGAAGACCCCTGCAACAAGTGCTTGTCCACAGGTGCTTTCGGATGTTGTAAAAGTTGAAGTTGAGGAGAAAGTGTCGGTGGTTTTGTCGGAAGCGCAGTTGATTTGTCCAGGCAAGACGGCAACTATAACAGCAACCATCGGAGGTTCTCCTATAGAGACGATTTGGTATAGCAAGACTGAGAGCTCTGAATATTCAGAAGAGAGTTTGTCAGGCAAGTCGGTAACTGTTAGTCCTTCAGTTTCCTCAACATATAAACTGTTGGCGAAAGCTGATGTGTGCGAAGATGCGGAAGCCGAGGTAACTATCACGGTAGATGAGATTCCGTCGTTAGAATTTGTCTCTTCTGCCAATGAGGTTTGCGAAGGAGATGCGGTTACGTTGACCGCCACTTATGAAATACCAAACAATTTGGTATGGTATTCGAAAGTTGGAAATGCCGCCTATGAGAAGTTAGAGGAAGGAGTATCGTCAATGGATGTAATTCCTGAGAAAACGACGATCTATAAGGTAATTGCCACGTCATCGGCAGGCTGTCCAGCAGGCGAGGAGACACAAAAAGTAGAAGTCGATGAGGCAGTGTCAATATCGCTTGATGGCAAGCAGGTCTGTGAGGGTGACTCGACGACTCTAAAGATACAAGGTTTGAAAGACTATACGGAGATAGTGTGGTCAACGGGCGAATCAAGCAAATCAATTCTTGTAAAACCAACTTCCACAACGTCCTATACAGTTACAGTAAAGAACGGACTTTGCGAGGCGGAAACACAGGCGGATGTAGAGGTTATTTCATCGCCAAAAGTTTTGTCTTGCGAAGAGGTGGAGATTCGTTACTATCAGATGGAGGTAGAGAGCGAACTTCAGCCTGTATATTTTGACTTGGGTGACGGACGCGCCGTAACGACGGACGATAAGTTTTCTGTTTCGTATGGCAAAACTTACAACATCACCGTCTCCAATGAGATAGGTTGTTCAACAGTCTATACGTTGGAAACCCCTGTCTACGATATCTCTATTCCATCTGCGTTCGTTCCAGAGTCAGAAAACTGGCGAGTTGAAAATTTGGAAAGGTATGCCAACAGTTCTGTTAAAATCTACGACCGTTATGGCAAGCTTTTAGCTAAGATTAGTGGAGCGGATAATACTGGTTGGGATGGCACTTACAATGGTAACAAGATGCCGTCTACCGATTATTGGTATGAAGTGAGTGTGGGAGAGATTGCCAAAACATACGTAGGGCATTTCACGCTGCTGAGGCAGAAGGAGTAAAGCACTTCAAGGGTAAAAAAAGTCATATCGTTTGGTATGACTTTTTTGTTTGTAAAGTTTGCAAGTAATATTAAGTTTGACTAAGTTTGGGGAAACTTGTTTAATATTTAAAATTTAAAAAACAGATATGATTAATCTTGAAAAAGGCCAACGTATCAAGATGGAGAAAGGCTTGACGTTGGTGGGTGTCGGACTTGGATGGTCTCCCAACAGTGGGACAGGTTTTGATTTTGATTTGGATGCGTCTGCGTTTATGTTGGGTGCTTCAGGAAGGATTCCAACCGAAAAGCATTTTGTCTTCTACAATAACTTGATATCTCCCGATGGTGCTGTTGAGTCAACAGGGGATGACCGTACAGGGGGTAATAGTGACGGAGGAGACGATGAAACCATCAATGTCGACTTAACTAAGGTAGGCAATGACGTAGATCAGATTTTATTCTCTGCTTCAATTTATGACGCAGAGGAACGCAAACAGAACTTCGGGCAGGTTCACAACTCTTACATTCGCATTTATGACGCAAAAACAAATGCGGAGATCGCGCGTTATGATCTTGATGAAGATTTCTCTATTGAGACTGCGGTGGAATTCGGTCGTCTCTATCGTCATAATGGCGAATGGAAATTCGAGGCCATTGGAAATGGTGTGAAAGGTGGACTTCAAACGCTTTTAAACAAATACGCATAGTGTATGGCAATAAATTTAGTAAAAGGACAACGTATTAATCTTGAAAAAGAGAGTGGTACGAAGCTAACTAACTTTTGTGTTGGCTGTAATTGGGGGGCGATAACTGAAAAGAGATTTTTCGGACTTTCGTCGAAAGTGGTAGATATAGACTTGGATTTGAGTTGTTTGATGTTTGACGCAGATGGAAAAGTGGTGGATCATATATGGTCTCCTCTTTATCGGTTCGGAGATAGGAACATCGGTCTCCCTAATGGTAAATTAGACTCTTTGGATCGTGCATTGCACCATACAGGAGACGATTTGACAGGAGACCAAGGTGGCGATGACGGATTAGACAATGAAATCATCACTGTCGATTTGAACCGTGTCAGCAACAACGTGGATTCGATAGTATTTTTCTTAAACATCTATAACAACAGCGAATACAGTGGGGATTTCTCAGGAATCCCATACGCTTCAATCAGAATGTTCGAAGGAAAGCCAGACAAGGCTCCCTCTAAGGTGTTCGCTTCATACAATGTAGCCACTAAAACCGACTGCGTCGGTATGCGTGCGTTGGTTATGGGTAAACTCTACCGCAGAAATGGAGAGTGGAAATTTGCCGCCATTGGGGATGCTTTCCCTGACAAATCAGTGGTTCTTACAATTGCACGTGTTATGAAAGATTATTCAAAATAAAAAACAAAAGAATATGAGAAGATTACCCGTATATCTGCTCCTCGACACCTCAGGCTCTATGTATGGTGAGCCGATTGAGGCCGTAAAGAATGGCGTACAAACGCTTATCTCTACATTAAGAAGCGATCCATACGCTCTTGAAACGGCGTATATCAGCATTATCACCTTCAATTCTTCTGCACAGCAAATAGTGCCGCTCACAGAGTTGGCTGCTTTCCAGCAACCAAACATAGATGCTAGCGGTTGCACCGCATTGGGAGAAGCATTGGAACTCATTTCCAGTAAAATTGACAGTGAGATAACCAAGACTACTGCCGAGGTGAAGGGCGATTGGAGGCCGTTAGTATTCATAATGACGGACGGCGAGCCTACCGACAGCATCACGAAAGGTCTTTCGGAGTTTAAAAAACGTAAATGCGGTATGGTTGTGGCATGTGCTGCAGGTCAAGGTGCTAATACAAACACGCTGAAACAAATCACAGAGAATGTTGTACAACTTGACACTGCGGATAGTGCGACTATCAAGGCATTCTTTAAGTGGGTATCGGCCTCTATCAGCACAAGCAGTAAATCTGTTGAAGAGACTGCGGCAGAGGCAACCTCGATGAGTGAATTGCCACCGCCACCTCCAGAAGTAAACATTGTTGTATAATAAAAACATACCCCTTTAAGGCTGGGTGATGTCCCTGAAAAAAGGACTACTCAGCCTCTTTCCTATTTATCATTATGAGCAGAAGATTGCCAGTTTATATACTTATCGACACAAGCGGTTCAATGAGAGGTGAACCGATAGAATCGGTGAAGGTAGGACTCTCCGACATGATTGCCTCCTTGCGACTTGACCCGTACGCCTTGGAAACAGCATGCATCAGCGTTATAACTTTCGACAAAGAGGTGAAGCAGATTATTCCGTTGACAGAGCTAGAGAATCTGAGACTACCAGAGATTGAGTGTCCAGAGTCTGGACCTACACATACGGGAGCGGCGTTGAATATGCTTTGCGACTGTTACGACAAGGAGATTAATATGGGAACTCGTGAGCAAAAGGGTGATTGGATGCCTTTGCTGTTCATCCTTACCGATGGGAAACCATCTGACTTGATGGTCTATGAGGAAGCCATTAAGAGAGTAAAGGGACATCTGTTTACGAACATTGTAGCTTGTGCTGCCGGACCAAGCGCAAAGACGGAACCATTGAAAAAACTTACGGACAATGTCTTTACGCTCGACAATATGGACAGCAGTACATTCAAAAAATTCTTCCAATGGGTAACCATAAACGTACAACAAGGGGGGCGCACGATGGGGATTACAGACAGCGTTGAATTGCCACCGCCGCCATCGGAAGTTAATGTGGTAATATGAATTGTAGGTATTAATTTTTTAATATTACATTATAAAATTATGATAGATGAAAACACTAAGTGAATTAAGGAAGGAATTATTTGCAAATGGTACAATTTCCAAAGATGAGGTTGAAAAACTTCGCAATGCAATTCTGTATCTGACATGGGCGACGACACTTTGACTTTAGCTCCGACTTCTGGAATCAACCTTGAAAAAGTTGACGCTAATCGGCTGTGTGTCGTCGACGAGAACTTTACCGTTTTGGTGGGGAAATGTTCCAACACAAAAAAACAATACTTGATTAAGTATGTCAAACATATGTCGGACGACCTTGGATTCGTTGGCTCTAAAGATGAGGATTTTAAACTTTTAGGGGCATATCCAGTTGATGAAGAGTCATACAACAGTCTAAGCGACGGAAAGTCCAATCGATACATCAACACAATGGCACTACGTGGCGTACCAACCTGTCCATGCTGTGGCAACCAGTATGGTGTTGTATGTGACTGTGGCAATGTTATGTGTTCAGACGGGCGAAGAGTATTCTGTCCTTGGTGTGGAGAGGAAGGTTCAATCGGTGAGATTGATGAAAGAGGTATGGAGATTACACGTGGAAGGGGGTAATTATGACAATTGATAAAATATTAAAAATCCTCATAGGAACAGAGGATGATAAGAGAGCAGAAGGATTCCTACGTTTCTTATCTGAAAAACTATGGGGATCCTATAACGAGTACATTATGGACAAAATAAAAATGGCGACGAATGAGATTAAGTGGAATCTCAATATACCGAACGCTAAAGAAAATCAGGAATACTCTCAGTTGGTAGATATGCCAAAAGTATCGTCTTCCATATTCCCTGACACGGAGATTTGTGTTGTAAGTGTTACGGGACTTGATAAAGACACGCAAGGGTTAGCATTAGCAGTAAGTTCAGATCAAAAGAGCTTTTCAATATCAGGTACGCCAAATTTAGACGCATTTCGAAAAGATGGTGCCACTCCAGAATCAACCTTTGAATTGACGTTGACATATACTTTCAAAGGGATTGATATGCCTGAAGATCGACCTATGCTTGAAAAGAAGATTCCTTTTGTGATCAATCAAGATCCTCGCAAACTTTGGAAGAACCTCCCTGTTGACTGGGATAAAATGCCAGAGCCTAAGTACCAAAAGGATGATGCTCAGGTGGAATATGTGAAAGCAGAATCCTTGGCAGACGGCACGCCACAAAAGGATATTGTTGCAGCCAGTAAGCGCGGGCGTAGCCATGCTCAAGAAGGCAAACCCCGCGACGACCACTTTCGTATGAAACACATAAGTAACGGTTGGTATATTATGGCTGTGGCAGATGGTGCAGGAAGTGCGAAATTCTCAAGAAAAGGGTCCCAATTAGCTTGTGATGAGTCTGTAAACAATTGTATATTACAACTTGATGACAATGACGCATTTGAAGAAGCTATCGCCAAGTACCATGAACAAAAGAAGGAAGGCTCAGAGGAGGAAGCTCGTAAGGAAGTTGGAAACTATATCTATAATATAGTTGGGGCATCCGCGTTCAAGGCTCATAAGGCCATTAATGCAGAGGCAGCGGCGATGAAACTGCAACCTAAATTATATGCGACAACATTACTTCTGACAATCTGCAAAAAGTTTGATTTCGGATGGTTCATCGCATCTTTCTGGGTGGGAGATGGCGCAATCTGCCTTTACAACCGTAAAGAGCATACGGCAAAGATTCTTGGTGTCCCTGATGAGGGCGAGTATGCTGGTCAGACACGTTTTCTGACAATGCCTGAGATTTTTACGGACACAACGGCTTTTTATCAAAGACTGCGTTTCACCATCGTGAACGACTTTACCGCTCTCTTCCTAATGAGTGATGGTGTTAGTGATCCAAAATTTGAGACAGATGTAAACCTTAACAACCCCGACAAATGGGATGATTTATGGAATGACCTCAAAGAGAATGGAGTGGAGTTGACTGATGACAACGAAGAATCGAAGGATCAGCTATTGAATTGGCTTGACTTCTGGTTTCCTGGCAACCACGATGATCGTACCATTGCAATTCTTTATGAGGGGGAAAAGAATGAAGAGGTAGCAGAAGAGTCAGAAAAATGCGATGTAGCAGAAACAGAATGTGATGCGATAGAAACTATGGACGAAAATACTGAAACAGAAGTTTCTCAAGCACCTACTGAATTACCCGATGTAGAGGAATCCATCACACTTGATAGCGACGAACCTAAAGAGTAAGGCTATGGCAAATAAAGTAACACTTACGGCAACCGATGGTAGCATCGTTGAGTTCTATGATGAAATCAAGGCTCAAGGAGGTGTCAAGGATGTCTACTTCTCTACGGACAAGACATACGTTGTGGCATTCTATCGCAAGCCGATAAATGCCAACGACAAAGCTCGTATCAATGATATTGTGAATATCCACAGGCCAAAGATTTTCACACCTGATAGCATTGGTGAATATTGGAAACAGTTCTTTGCATGGCCAACGAAGATTGTAGAATGGAAAGGTCTGACGGGTATTGTCATTCCATTCTATGACAAGAAATTCTTCTTTAGTGGTGTGGCTGACTCTTGGCCTTTCATTAAGAATGGGCAAGAGAAAAATGGCAAATGGTTCTCATCCGCTAAACTCATCAATAAGTTTGTTCCTACAGACCAAAAAGGTACTTTCCTTGATCGTCTGCACATGTGCTTGAAAATCGCACGTGCCATGCGTCGTCTGCATGCGGCGGGACTCGCCCATTCCGACTTGTCTTATAACAACGTGCTGGTTGACCCCCTTAGTGGTAATGCTTGTATTATTGACTGCGATGGATTGGTTGTACCTCACAAGTTCCCGCCAGAAGTGGTTGGAACGCCAGGCTTTATAGCTCCAGAAGTGCTTGCAACCAAAACCTTGAAAGTGGGCGATCCGAAGAAGAATCTTCCGAAAATAGAGACCGATCGTCATGCTCTTGCCGTACTCATTTATACGTTTCTGCTTAACCGACACCCTTTAGATGGAGGAAAGGTATGGGACATAGACGATCCACAGAAGGATGACGATATGCGTTATGGCTCTCACGCCTTATTTATTGAACATCCAACGGATAAGACAAACCGAGTAAAGGCAGATCAATTGGCAAAGTCGCAACTTCCACAGGGAGACCCCGCAAAAATGCCTTATACTATTTGTGGTCCGTACTTAAAGGAACTTTTTGACAAGGCATTCATTGATGGTGTCCATAATCCGTCTGCTCGTCCATCTGCATTGCAATGGGAGGAAGCTTTGGTAAAAACGTGCGATCTTGTGCAACCATGTCAGAATCCGAAATGTGAGGCTCACTGGTATGTGTTCGATAACTCAACGAAGCCGCATTGTCCATTTTGTGGAACAGACTACAAGGGACAATTGCCAATCCTCAATTTTTACTATGCGCCCTCGCATGGAAAATTCATCTCCGAACGCTATCGCCTTATGGTGTACGACAAACAAACGCTCTACCGTTGGCATTCCAACAATCTTGTCGCAGCCAACGAAAAGACAAGCGATGATGACAAAAAACCTGTCGGTGATTTCCATTTCTACAATGGTCAGTGGATTCTCATCAACCGTCGTCTTCCCGACATGTATGATGCCACCGACAAAAAAGCAATTCCCATTGGACAATTTGTACCACTGACTGATGGCAGACAGATTCTTCTTGACAAAAGCCAAGGAGGAAGGTTAATTGTTGTGCAACTGATAAGTAATTAAAGTTTAAGAACTATATATTTTCATTTCAATAATCCTCCTTATGTTATAGGGGTATTAAAAACGTAGAACTTAGAAAATCAAAGAATTATCACTAATAAAATCCTACAATGGGGCAAAAACATCATTATTCGGGCTTGTCCGATGCCGAAGTGCTCGAGAGCCGAAAAAAACATGGTGCCAACATTCTGACACCACCTGCTGAACAGTCCGTATGGGACAAGATTAAAGATTGTATGCGTTTTTGGTTGCTGAAAGTTGATTTGGCTATCTTCGTGATAGCTGTTCTGGCTGCAACTGTGCTACCTCTATCGGGTATTTATCAACATGACGGACTTTGGATAGCACCTGTCTTGTCATTTGTTCTTTTCGCATTGACCTACCTCGTGGCTTATCTGGGTGGAGAATGGAATGAAGAAGAAAGATCATTTGACATTGACTCGTTGTTTACCATCCTGCTTTTTGCCCTTATCCTTTCAGGTGCGATTGCGTTTTATAACGGTGTCTTCGGTGGTGCCGAAGGTTGGGAGCCTTACCTTGAACTCGTTGGTATTGCGGCGGCGGTACTCTTAGCAACGACAGTCGCACATATTCTCGAAGCGCAGAACGAAAAGACGTTCAAGAGTTTGAATGAGGTCAATGATGATACCTTGGTTAAGGTTATACGTAACGATAATGTATGTCAAGTCCCAAGAAAGGACATCGTGGTAGGCGACATTATTTTGCTTGAGGCGGGAGAAGAAGTTCCTGCGGATGCAGAAGTCCTTAGTTGTATGAACCTGATGATGAGCGAGTCTTCCCTTACTGGAGAACCTCAATGCGCAAAAACAACCGACCCTGCACAGTTTGATAAGGATGCGACGTATCCTTCAAACCATGTGATGAAAGGTTGTGCCGTTATGGAGGGGGATTGCATGGCTCGTGTATTCGCAGTAGGTGATGCGACGGCTTGCGGTAAGGTGTTTGAAGCTGCTCAAGTGAAGGATGGAGAAGCAACCCCATTGAGCGAAAAATTAGATGAATTAGCTGGCCTTATCACAAAGACGAGTTATGGGCTTGCCGTTTTGATTGTGCTTGGACGTTTGGTTCGTCATGCTATTATGCTCCCAAATCCAAACTACGGAGCATTAGCAGGATGTCTCATTGGCTCACTGGTTTTAGCCTCTATCGTTTACTTTATACTTAGCAAAAAGAAAAACGATGAGAATGAAGAGAGTTTGGAACTTTGTCAAGTCCTCTCTTTTATGGTGTTGCCTATCATTGGTATCATCCTCTATTTTGCAGAAGGGACTACGACAGCAACTAACTGGCCCGTGCTTATCCAATATGCGCTCGACTCTGTTATGATTGCAGTAACATTGATTGTTGTTGCAGTGCCAGAGGGACTTCCTATGGCTGTCACATTGAGCCTCGCCTTCAGTATGAAGAGACTTATGAAGCAGAACACATTGCCTCGTACGATGCACGCCTGCGAAACAATGGGTGCGGTGTCTGTCATCTGTTCGGATAAGACAGGAACGCTTACACAAAACCAGATGACCGTTGTTGATACATCGTTCGCAGGGCTTAATGAGCAAAAGTTAGGTGATGATAGAGCTTCTGCACTTTTAAAAGAATGTATTGCAATAAACACGACGGCAAATCTTGATCATTCAGATGCAAGCAAGATTAAAACAATTGGTAATCCTACGGAGGGAGCGCTTCTACTTTGGCTGAATAAACAAGGGGTTAACTATCTTGATTTGCGCGAATCGCTTGAGGTACTTGATCGTATACAATTTACGACAGAGTTGAAGTATATGGCAACTGCTGTGAAGTCTGCCGTTACAGGCAACTCTATTGTGTATGTAAAGGGAGCACCTGACATTCTTATGAACATGTGTTCGTTGGCAGACGATGATAGGAAAGCGTATAATGAAAAATTGGCAGAATATCAAAGCCACGCTAACCGTACACTAGCTTTCGCATACAAAGAAATTGAGTCTCTTGATGGTGTGTTTGCAAACGGAAAATTAGCGGTCAACGACCTTACGATGATGGGAGTTGTAGGTATAGAGGATCCCGTTCGTGCAGATGTCCCAGCGGCAATTGCTGATTGTCTTAATGCAGGCATTCAGGTTAAAATTGTAACTGGAGATGCCCCTGGTACTGCTAAGGAGATCGGTCGTCAACTAGGTCTTTGGAAAGACAACGATACAGACGAAAATATACTTATTGGAACAGACCTTGCTGCTATGAGCGATAAGGAGCTGAGAAATCGTCTGCCAAAGGTGAAGATAATATCTCGAGCTCGTCCAAATGATAAAGAACGTGCCGTCCGTATGTTGAAATCGCTTGATTATGTGGTGGCTGTTACCGGAGATGGAACAAACGATGCTCCTGCCCTTAATGCGGCTAACGTAGGTCTTTCCATGGGCGATGGGACGTCTGTCGCAAAGGAAGCCAGCGATATGACGATTATTGATAACTCTTTCTCAACTATCGCTAACGCTGTTATGTGGGGACGTTCGCTCTACAAGAATATCAAACGTTTCATTCTTTTCCAATTGACAGTAAATGTTGCTGCCTGTCTTATCGTTGCTATTGGTGCATTTATCGGAGAAGAATCTCCTCTTACCGTAACGCAAATGCTTTGGGTGAACCTCATCATGGATACTTTCGCAGCCCTTGCTCTTGCGTCTCTTCCTCCGTCAAAAACGGTAATGGAAGAAAAACCTCGACCTATAAATGAACATATTTTGAAAGGTATGGGTACGGGAATACTTGCTGTAGGTGGTATTTTCACAATAATACTGCTCGGACTATGTATTTATTTCCAACACACTGAAATTAATTGCTTGACGGATATTTTCAACGGAAAGGCTGTATGGGGTGAAAACAATGGATTGTCGTCATACGAACTTGGTCTGTTCTTTACGATTTTTGTGATGCTTCAATTCTGGAATATGTTTAATGCCAAAGCATTTATGACATCAGACTCCGCCTTCAAGGGCATCTCCTGGAGAGATACTAAATGGTTTATCGTCATTGCGCTTGTCATTTTCATCGGTCAGGTGTTGATGACTGAATGCCCTGGCTTACAAGAAATGTTCAATGTGGCAGAGGGTGGTGTAAAATTAGTAGATTGGATTATTATCACCATAGCTACCTCGTTTGTCCTATGGATTGGCGAGGCACTTCGATTGTTTAAGAAATAAGAATTCTGTTTTTAATTGGGATGGATAGCAATCCATCCCAATTTTATAGGATCGATTCAAAAAGAGCTAAGTCGTAGATTTATCATCGGTTCATCTCCTTATACCACAAAAAAGGGTTGCCAATAAGGCAACCCTTTTTTACAATCATTCTATCTGACAAATTACAAATTCAAGCTTTTCTTTATCGCTTCCACTTTCTCGTTCGCTGCCGCATTGGCTGCTGGATAATCAGCAGGCGACTTCATTTCGCCCTTTACTTCTACATAGAACTTTATCTTTGGCTCGGTGCCTGATGGACGGACACTTACCTTCGTACCATCTTCTGTAAAGAACTGAAGCACGTTGGCTGTCTCTGGCATGTTGATGTCTTTTACCGTGCCACACTTGATGCAAGTCTCCTTTAAAGTTTTGAAGTCTTTCATTACCTTCACTGGTGATCCTGCCAATTCCTTTGGAGGATTTTGACGGAAATTCTCCATCATCGCCTTAATCTCGTCTGCCCCGCTCTTTCCTGGCTTTACGACACTGATTGCACTCTCCTTTTGGAATCCATACTCCATATAGATGTTCATCAACAACTCGTAGAGCGACATTCCATTGTCTTTCGCCCATGCTGCAATTTCACAAATCAAACAGATGGACGCTGGAGAATCTTTGTCTCGTACCTTGTCGTATGGCAAGAAACCGAATGATTCCTCTCCACCACCGATGTACTTCTCCTTTCCTTCGTTGACACGTATTCTATAAGCGATCCACTTGAAACCAGTGTACTCGTCATACAACTTAACTTTGTTCTTGTCGGCGATCTCACGAATCAACTCTGAGGTTACAATCGTCTTCACCAAGAACTCATTACCTTTCAGCTTACCGAGCTTCTTCATATTGGTGATGATATAGTAGCAGAACATCATACATGTCTGGTTACCATTGATGATCACCCACTCTCCTTTGTCGTCGCGACATACAATCGCCAGACGATCAGCGTCGGGATCCGATGCGATTACCAGGTCAGCACCCAATTTCGTACCAAGGTTCATACCCATTGTCATCGCCTCGGCATTCTCTGGATTTGGCGACTTCACAGTAGGGAAGTTTCCGTCAATAACCATCTGCTCAGGCACAACGTTGATATTTTGGAATCCCCATGAACGTAAGCATAATGGGATAATCACACGTCCTGTCCCATGAAGTGGAGAATACACGATGTTGAGGTCTTTTTGACGAAGAATAACATCTTGATCAACCATTGCCTCTTTCACTGCGGTCATATAGTCGTAGTCCATCTCACCTCCGATGATCTTGATGAGGTCTTTGTTGGGTTCGAACTTAACGTCGTCCACTTTCACCTTGTTTACCTCATCAATGATACCTTTATCGTGAGGAGCGAGCACTTGCGCACCGTCCTCCCAGTATGCTTTGTAACCGTTGTATTCTTTTGGATTATGAGAGGCTGTAATGTTTACACCACTTTGGCATCCTAACTGACGGATGGCGAATGAAATCTCAGGTGTTGGTCGAAGACTTTCAAATAAATATGCCTTAATGCCATTGGCAGAGAAAATATTCGCAACAATTTCAGCGAAAAGACGTGAGTTGTTACGGCAGTCATGCCCTACAACGACACTTAAATCATTTTTTCCAGGGAAAGCCTTCTTCAAGTAGTTTGCCAACCCTTGAGTTGCCATTCCAACCACATACTTATTCATGCGGTTTGTCCCGACACCCATGATTCCGCGAAGTCCGCCTGTTCCGAATTCCAAATCAGTATAGAATGCATCTATGAGGTCTGTTTTGTCAGAATTATCTAACATACGCTTTACCTCTGCCTTTGTCTCTGCATCGAAACTACCATTCAACCAAGAGTTTGCTTTTGCGGTACACTCTTGTAATAAAGCATTATCCATAGGTTTTTTAATTAGTTATATATCTTATTTCATTCTCAGTAATTTCACTCTTTTGTCAGCCTTAAGCCACCTGACGCACAAATCTGCTTACCCGACTTTATCAAAAGGTAAATTCCCCAAATTATCAACGGTATACTCAATAACTGGCCCACATTCAAAACCATGTCATCCTCATAGGCTTCCTGACTGTTTTTGATAAACTCTAACAAAAAGCGTGTCAGGAACACGCATATCAAAAACATGCCAAAGATGAAGCCCTCGAATTTTCTCGCGTTCGTCCTCCAATAAAGGAACATCACAATAGCGAAGGTTATAAGGCAATAGAGAGATTCGTAAATCTGGGTCGGATGACTTGGCGCAGAAAAGATAGGCTCCGCTCCTGCCTGCCATCTGTGTATATTCGTGATAAACTCAAATGCCCACGGCAAATTGGTCGCATGACCGTAGATTTCATGATTCATCAAATTACCAAACCGTATGCACGCACCACAAATTGCAACAGACAATACGATTCTATCCATCACCCATATAAAATTCTTCCGTATCACCTTCTTACTGAAAATGTACAGCGAAATGATGATACCACAGGCTCCTCCGTGACTTGAAAGCCCTCCTTGCCATATATATAAAACCTCAGCAAGATGTTTGCTATAGTATGCGAAATCGTAAAAGAAGCAGTGTCCGATACGCGCTCCTATCACTGTACCTATCAGCATATACATGAATATTTTCTCTGATATTTCCTCTGCGATTCCCTCTCGCTTGTAAACTTTCGTCACAATCCAATATCCTACGAGAAATCCGACAGCCCACATCAGCCCGTACCAGCGAACTGATATAGGTCCAAAGGAAAATAACACGGGGTCAACCGTCCAATGAATAAATTCAAGCATATTTTTCTTTTACTTTTCGCCCTATGGTTACATTCCCTTACCGTGGCAGAATTTGTATTTCTTTCCGGATCCACAAGGACATGGGTCGTTTCTTCCAATCTTAGGCTGTGCGCGCACAGGTTCAACTACTCGGCGAGGCTGAGGCTGCGATTGTCTCTGTTCATTTTCCTCCACTCGATTTGTCTGATATCTTGATGTGTCCTCATGTTGTTCGGGGGCTGCTTCCTGCACTTCATCTGCCTGTCGCTCCTGTACTGGTATTTGTCCTCTCATCAAAATAGAAACTGCTTGCTTATTGATAGCATCCACCATTTTCTTGAAGAGGTTGAACGACTCTAACTTGTAAATCAAAAGAGGATCTTTCTGCTCGTAACTAGCATTCTGAACAGAGTTTCTTAACTCGTCCATTTCACGCAGATGTTCTTTCCAATTCTCATCGATGACATGAAGAAGAATCATCTTCTCAAACACCTTCACAATCTCCTTGCCCTCGGTTTCGTATGCTGCTTTCAAATTGACCGGTGTGTTGTAAACTCGCTTACCATCTGTGATTGGGATCAAAATACGCTCAAATTTCTCACCATGTTCTTCAAATACTTTCCGAATTACTGGATTTGCGACCTCTGAAATACGAGCCATCTTACGTTTGAACGAATCCATCGCCGCCTCAAAGAGGACATCAACGATCTGGTCAGTTTTCTTCTCACGGAACTCTTCCTCCGTCATCGGAGAATCGATAGCGAATACCACCATCGCCTGATCCTCAAAGATATCGTATGCCATAATAGGCTTTGAATCTTCAACAATCAACTGACAAGCATCATAAATCATGTTCATGATGTTGACACCCAAACGTTCTCCCATCAAGGTTTGACGACGTTTTTTGTAAATCACCTCACGTTGGGCATTCATAACATCGTCATATTCAAGCAATCGTTTACGGATACCGAAATGATTTTCTTCTACTTTTTTCTGCGCACGCTCAATAGATTTTGAAATCATACTGTGTTCGATAACTTCTCCCTCCTTGAAGCCGAGCTTATCCATTATTCCTGAAATCTTCTCTGAACCAAAAAGACGCATCAAGTTATCTTCTAATGATACGTAGAAAACGGAAGATCCTGGATCACCCTGACGTCCCGCACGACCTCGCAACTGGCGGTCTACTCGACGAGACTCATGTCTTTCCGTACCGATGATTGCCAAACCTCCTGCCTGTTTCACTTCGTCAGAAAGTTTAATATCCGTACCACGACCTGCCATGTTAGTTGCAATCGTAACGGTTTTGCTCATACCTGCTCTTGCAACAATATCGGCCTCCTTTTGATGAAGTTTCGCATTTAACACATTATGTTCGATATTGCGGAGCTTCAGCATACGGCTGAGCAACTCTGAAATCTCTACAGACGTAGTACCCACCAATACAGGACGTCCAGCATCTACCAATGCACAAATCTCATCAATTACAGCATTGTATTTTTCGCGCTTTGTCCTATAGATGCGGTCTTCCATATCAATACGTGCGATTGGTTTATTTGTCGGAATGACAACAACATCCAATTTATAGATATTCCAGAACTCGCCTGCCTCTGTTTCTGCCGTACCTGTCATACCTGCTAACTTGTGGTACATACGGAAGTAGTTCTGAAGGGTGATAGTCGCAAACGTTTGTGTCGCTGCTTCTACTTTCACCTTCTCTTTCGCTTCAATCGCCTGATGTAAACCGTCAGAATAACGACGACCCTCCATGATACGACCTGTTTGCTCATCCACAATCTTTACCTTATTGTCGATAACGACGTATTCTTGATCTTTGTCAAACAAGGTATATGCCTTCAACAATTGGTTGACGGTATGCACACGCTCTAACTTGATGGCGTATGCCTGCATCAATTCATCTTTCTTGTTTTGATACTCTTCCTTCGACATTGAATCCTTGTCCAACTGCGAAAGCTGAGTTGCTATGTCAGGCAAAACAAAGAATTCAGGGTCTTCAGACGCTCCCGTCAATGCATCAATACCTTTATCCGTCAGCTCAATGGAGCGATTCTTTTCATCGATAACGAAATATAAAGGATCTGTTGCAATATGCATATTACGGTTCTGCTCGGCCATGTAGTACTCTTCCGTGGAGAGTAAGATGGACTTGTTTCCCTGCTCACTTAGGTACTTGATGAGTGGGGTGTTCTTTGGCAACGCCTTATATGAACGGAACAATGCCAACGCACCTGCTTCTTGATTTTTTTTATCGGAAGACTTGAGTAGCTCCTTAGCCTCAGAGAGATAGTTTGTTGCCAAGGTTCTCTGCTTTGCAACCAATTGCTCGACACGTGGACAGAGTTGGTCGAATTGCTGATCTTCTCCCTTCGGAATTGGTCCGGAAATAATCAATGGAGTACGTGCATCATCAATCAAAACAGAATCGACCTCATCAACGATTGCGTAATTGTGTCTTCTCTGAACAAGGTCACCTGGGTTGATAGCCATATTGTCGCGAAGGTAGTCAAAACCAAACTCATTGTTCGTTCCGAATGTGATATCGGCTTGATATGCCTTGCGTCGCTCTGGAGAATTGGGTTGGTGTTTGTCTATACAGTCGACAGTCAAACCATGGAACATGTATAACGGACCCATCCATTCAGAGTCACGTTTTGACAAATAGTCGTTGACGGTGATGACGTGTACACCATTACCAGTCAGGGCATTCAAGAAAACAGGAAGAGTAGCCACAAGAGTCTTACCTTCCCCAGTCGCCATTTCAGCGATTTTCCCTTTGTGAAGTACGACACCACCAAAAATCTGCACATCATAGTGCACCATGTTCCAAAGAATGTCATTTCCTCCCGCTATCCAATGGTTATGATAGATGGCCTTGTCGCCGTCAATTTCCACAAAATCATGCGAAGTGGCCAACTCACGATCCATATCGTTAGCGGTAACTTCAACAGTCTCAGCAGAAGCGAAACGTCTTGCGGTATCGCGGACGATAGCGAAAACCTCTGGAAGAACCTCCTCCAAGACCTCTTCATATTTCTCTACGACAACCTTATCCAAACGATCAATCTCTTCATAGGTACGCTCACGCTCCTCTATCTCTTGACCCTCTATCTGACTTTTTAGTTCCGCTATTCTTGCAACCTCGGCTGCAACATAATTTCTGACCTTTAAACGAATAGACTGCGTTTTGGCACGCAACTCGTCATTAGATAAGCGTTCCATTTCAGAGGCAAAACTACGTACTTTCTCAACGTACGGCCGAATTTCACGCATATCTCTTTGCGCCTTATTTCCAAATATCTTGGACAAAAAGCTATTGATTCCCATACTGCACTTTAATTATAAACTACGCAAATTTAGAGTAAAAAAAAAATCTACCCAATTTTCTATTGTATAAACTTACTATTAACTTTGTAAATACGTTTTTACGACAAAGTCTTTTATGTGAATAAGGCTTCATTAGTTCCAAATACTTTTGTAACATATTGAGTCTTAATGGGTTTTAGAGAATTTAGACCATTATTTTATCTATCATGGAAAGGAAAAAGAAACAAAATCAACATATACTGAGCATCAAGACGATTGTATCGATAGGAGATTTTTTCTTGGTCAATTTGATTTTTATTGTTCTGTTCCTTATAAAATACAATAACGTTGATATACTTAATAACCACACGTTGAAGTATTCGGTGGTCCTTCTCAACATGGCATACGCTATCAGCTTGTTCAGCTGCGGCATCCTGCTATATAAAAGGTATGTCAGGTACGAGAAAATCATAGAGTTGGTTGTAAAGACAATAGTTGTCTTTGGTATGATTTTTTTGGCAGGACTCTATTTTTCAGGGTTCTCTGTCTTTTCCGTTGCCTACTGGGGTTTGTTTTTCTGTTTGATGTTCCTTGCCATCATGTCGTGGCGTATTGGTTTCCGACTGACACTCAAGGCATACAGACGACGCGGAGGCAACTCGAAAACGGTTATTATTTTAGGTGCAGGAAGAATAGCCAACCTCGTCTACCAAAGTAACATGACGAACGAAACGTACGGTTACCGTTTTATGGGATTCTATGACGACCGAGCCCCTGAGGATTATCGTGTGGATGCCAACCTTGTGAAAGGAACGCTGAAAGACGCTGATGAATATATCAAAACAGGAGCGGTTGATGAGATTATTTGCGCATTACCGTCTGGTGATGATAGGAAGGCAATGCCACTGATGAAATACGCTGAAAATCATCTAATTAGATTTCTGATTGTACCAGACTTCTTCCGTTTCGTTGCCCGTTCCGTTTCAATGGAGTTTATGGACAATTCCATCCCCGTCATATTCTTGAGGGAAGAACCGCTCCGCAAGGGCTACAACAGAACCTTGAAACGCTCGTTCGATATCCTCTTCTCCTTGATTTTCTGTGTCACTATCTTCCCTATCCTCTTTATCGTTTTAGGTACAGCCATCAAACTGACTTCCAAAGGTCCTATTTTCTTTAAACAAAAGAGAACAGGAGAGGATGGAATTGAGTTTAACTGCCTAAAATTCAGAACAATGAAGGTAAACAAAGAAGCGGATTCTGTGCAAGCTTCTAAAGGAGATTCCAGGGTGACGAGAATCGGTGCGTTTATGCGCAAGACGAATTTGGACGAGATGCCTCAATTCATCAACGTGCTGAAAGGAGACATGTCGGTTGTGGGGCCGCGTCCACACATGTTAAAACACACAGAAATTTACTCTCAGTTGATTGATAAATATATGGTGCGACACTATGTGAAACCAGGCATTACAGGTTGGGCGCAAGTTACAGGATATCGGGGGGAGACGAAGGAGTTGTCAGAAATGGAAGGTCGCGTGCGCCAGGATATTTGGTATATAGAAAACTGGACATTCTGGTTAGATATTCGTATTATATTTAAAACCATTGGAAATATGATACGCGGGGAAGAAAAAGCTTATTGACGAAGTTCTTTCACCCTTTGCATACGTCATAGCATATTATTAACCAATACACTTATATCATGAAACACATTTTTACAAGATTGTTAGCGATAATTTTGGCCTTATTCTATTGGATCAACGCATTCGCTGATTATACGGATGTGCCATATCAGTTGAATAGTAATGGTACTTTCACTGGTCAAGACAATTTTGTCTTCAGTACGAAAACAGGATACTACCAAGAGTGGGATCATTATGTTATCTTTTGGAGTACAAACTACGGACAGCAGTCAGGAACACCCACCACTATTGGTAGCGGAGATTATTTTCTCAACCTCGCCGATATGAAAACGTACGCAGAGAAATGCTATGATGCTTACACAAAATTAGGTTTTTTAGATCCTACCAGCGACGATGGTAGAAACCACAAAATCATTATTTTAGCCTATTATTCTACAGGGTGGTATGCAACGGGCTCTGGCTACGGAGACTATGGGACTCTGAACATTTCACATAGTTCTGCCAATCCGTCAGCAGAAAACCCATACTACACCTTCTGCCATGAGATTGCCCACGCATACCAATATCTTGGCAATATGAAGAACGGCGGAAACGCAGGCTTCCAATATGGCGACTACTACGGATATGTCTCGTATTACGAAAACTGTGGAAATTGGCAGGCAGCACAAGTCTATCAAAGCTGTTATTTCCCCCAAATGTCTCCTGTGTTTGTGAAGACAACCAACCTTGCTTTCCTCAATCAATGGCATTGTTACCAATCGTACTTGATGAACGATTATTTCACAGAAAAGCGAAACACTACGGCTATCGGAGATATTTGGACGATCAACACGAACACGAAATATGCTGATGCTCCAGAGAAATACATGAGTAAATATGGAATCTCGGCAGATGAGCTCTACAAAGAGTTCTTCTTCGCCGCTATGCGTATGGTTACCTGGGATTTGAAACGTTGGGATACCTATTTAGCAGCAGGAAACCAGAATAGATCCTCTTACATGGATCATACACCAGGCACGAAAGCAGGGTACAACTCCACTTCCACCCCCAACACCTACAATGACAACTGTTGGAGACACCAATCAACCTATCAATATGTTACGGTGGATGCCAACAATGCCATACATCAAGTGGCTTACTCAAGCGCACCACAAAGCACAGGCTTTAACATTATCAAATTGAATGTTCCAACTGGTACGAACAGAACCATTACAACAACCTTTACCGCATTGCCAAGTGGGTGTTCCTTGGCCAACGGCGACAACAAGGAGTATTGGTGCGGCTCAATGTGGGCAACCAACTCATCCATAGGCAATTACAATTCTTCTCAAACAAGCGAGTGTAACAGCAACTATAACACCTATAAAAATTGGAGAGGTTTTCGTTTGGGTTATGTAACTTACAACAAAAGCACAGGAGAAAGGAAATACAACTTCGCTGACAAAGTGTTCTGCACAGGAACTGACGAGAGTTCGGTGAGTCTGCAATTTACTGTACCAGAGAACATTGACGAGTTGTGCTTGGTTGTCAGTCCTGCCCTCTCGCAATATCTTCGTATGGGGTCGCAAGACCCTTACAACATCACATCAGACGATGCATACCTTTCCGCTCAGAAAGAGAGAGACCAATGGCCTTATAAAGTACAGTTTTTCAACACCAATATCTATGGGTTGAACAATCCTGCGACCACTTTCAGCGGTAATGCTGAGGTGGGAAAGACTTACTCCACCGATGGACTGCCAGATATGGGTACAGGCATAGCTGAAGACAGTGGTTCGCAGGAGAAGACAGACATAACTTACACACTGACCAAAGATGTAACCATAGACAACACAGATGGAGCGACCGAAGCAACCGTTACAATCTCAACTAACGAATTGATGACAGCCGCCACGCAGTTGCAAGTCAATACTCTAAACTACATTCAAGCGGCATCTAATTTGGTTGATTATAATGAAACGCAAGATACCAATACTTTGATGTTTATGCCTGCGACAACAGATGGGGGAATAATTAATGCAACAAGTAATTGTATCTCAGACGATTACAAATTCGGACACTGGTTTACAAATGACGGTACATTTGCAGAAGCAAATAGTAGCGAAGCTGTAATTTGTTCACAACTGAATCCATCTAATGTCACTTTTAAGGTGAGTATGCCAACCCCAAAGAACGGAAATTACAAAACCGTGCAAGCCCTCCGTTACTATGATGGAGAGGGTTATGCCATACTATTCGTCAACTTGAACATTACAATAAAAGGAGCAATCAAACATAACGCATCAATAATAGAGATCAATGACACCATCTCTTTTGAAACAAGTTCGTCAGATTATTCAGGTGCGACGGTTGTGTTAAGTGAAACAGACCTTGAAAACATCTCAGGATGTTTCGGCATTAGTGCAGATGAAATCAAGAATGGCGACAATTGGGAAATCTGGAGCTCTAACGGTCCATCAGAGGGAAAGATAACTCTTTACGGAGTGCAGTCAGATGGGAAAACATTAAAAGACACCTGCTCAACAGCCGAAGGCTATGGATTCTGGTTCAACGATAATAACGATGTCTGTGCGTGGGGAACAAATTTCAATAGTACGGTATTTGCAGAATATGATGTTGAGAACGCAATATTCCAAATTGGACAATACCCAGGTGCCCTCACTGTAGAGAGTAAGCCCAACATCACTTTAGCCATCGTTTTCAACGAGAGTGGAACGAAATACATTGCTTTCGTACACATTAAAATAAATCAAACTGTATCTACAAACATCAATGATATTTCCACAGAAAAGGCTACCATCTCAGATATTTACACCGTTGAAGGGCGGAAAAACAGATCCGTTCAAAAGGGGTTGAATATTTTGAAATTAAGTGATGGTACAGCAAGGAAAATTTACTTTGATGAACGATAATCTTTGGTAGTGAGTAGGTGAAATATGGATTCTGTCCAAGAGCATTGAAAGTAAACAGTTCAAGGTAGTTTGCCTTGAACTGTTTTTTTTACATAAAAATAGTTTCCTATCTATTTTCACACTATGAATTTCCCTATAATTCACCAAGCGTACCTGTGTGGTAAATAACAAATTATGAACTATTTAAGAGATTTTTCCTTTAATGTTTTTGCCTCTAGTAATACTTTGTTGGAGACAGTGAATTTTAAATGACGGCCACCATTGCGTTCAAACAATTCAAAGTGCAGACTGTGCTTCCTTGGAATGGTGAATCGGTTGAAAAAGAAGATCCTTGACTGATTTTCACCTGCACGAACAACATCTGTCTGTGGCTCTACAAAGGTATAGAGGGGGAATTTTTCATCAGCTTGATATGCTTGCTTCTTGGTAGTTTTCTTGTTGTTGATAATGTAACTCTTAATGAAGTCAATCTCATAATCGACCTTTGAAAGATTGTCAATTCGTAAATAGAACATCATGACATCCTCTTTCACATAGATGCCATAGAGTGAGAATGCCATTTTGTCGCGCCAGCATCCTAAGTTTCGAATGACACCTCCTTGTTTCAGGACATTCTCTCCCAACACCTTCATTTCAGGTTCGTTGATTGACATTGATGAGAAAATAGCATCCAACTTCTTGCCTCCTTCCACCTGCACATTAACCAACTCTGGACTTTCTTTATAACGCACAAGAAACGGATAAATCTCTCCATCTTCTGATACGACAGTCAGCGAACTCTCTTCAAAATAACCAAAACCTTCAGTTAAGGTTTTGCACTTGACGATATTTTCAATTTCCTCGGTTTTCATCACTATCACTTTATCACTTCCCGATGCCACATCAACCACCTTCTTAGGAAAAACGATATGAGAAGTCTGTTTATGAGATAAATCCAAGTGATATACACCCCTCAATTTTAGTCCATCCGATTTAACCCAATAGGATATTCCAGATGGATTCTGAGAATATTGCAAGGCAAAAGTATGGACAATTCCATCTAATGTTATAAATGTGACCGTTGTGCGTTCAAACACGGCGACCTCACTCTTAATTCTAACGATGGATGGAATCGCAGTAACTTCAATCTTTATATCATCCGTACCGCGATCCGCATATTTTACATCCGAATCGAACTTAAGATAAACCCACTTCACGTCAGAAACCTCCAACGGTGTTATCCTCACATTTGACAGAGATGCTGCGTTAGAAGTCGCTACAAACGCAGATGTTAATGCGATTAATATCAATAATAATAAATTTCTCATCAATCAAATAAAATTATACGTTTCTAATTAAGACCCTGAAGTTTTGATAATCAGTTTGTAATTAGCAGGAAGAGTAACTTTCGTCTCTCGAACCGAACCATTCACAACGTTCTTAGTTGCATTGATAAGTGCGTTCGCCCCAGTATTTACAATACCTGTTAAGCCACTCACATTCACATTGGTTGAAGTCAACGTCTCGCTCCCCGCCTCTGTTTTTGCATCATTTACTAAGTTGTTAGGGAAATAAATGCCTCGAAATCCATCTTGATCATATATGGTTCCCTTAAACGGATAGACATTATTTGCATACGCTATATTCTCAATATTGATGTATACACGATTGCTATTGAAACTAGCCATGCCGATAATGGTCGTATTTCTCGGAATAACCGTTCCTTCAATCTCTACAGGATCCAATATTCTTAGGACAACTTGAGATGAGGATGTTATGTTCTTCTGTTCGCCATGAATGACTGCACGAACACTACCCCGATTCGCCTTCTTGTATGACTCGTTCATCGGCTTAAAACCGTTGGCAGGAGGAGGTGTAGCTGCTATTTTAGGCTCTTCCTTCACAACTTCCTCGGAATTTTCCACCTCTTCTTCATTTTCATCTTCCCCATAGTAAAGTGCTTTAAGCCGCTTCAATTTATCTTTCTTCTCCCTTGCTTTAAGTTTGTCTAAATCAATCTCGTCTTCCTCCGAAATTGGCTTCGTCTGCTGACGAGAGGTCTGTGATAGCATTACCTGAGACGAATTAGGCTTCTTCAATTTCGCCACTGCTCTTGAAGAAGGCTTTTCGGATTCTGAAACTTCTTCATTTCCATTCATGATGTTTCGGATTTTCTGTAGTTCTTCTTCACTGTCCAAATCATCGCAAAGCACCTCCGCCTCATCCTCTTTTGATACCTCTTCAGCAAAGAAATGAAAAGAATTATGCTCTTCCTGCAACTCTTTTTCTTTTTCCTCCTGTCTGATAATCATTGCCGCTTGGTTGTACGCCTCAAGACGATCGTCTGCCACCTCGTCTGTAACCACATCTGGCAGTTCGTCCACCTTAATACTTGCCGAATTTTCAACGACTACAGGTTGCTTTTCACCAGTTCCTCCTCCTAAAAGTAAAAAAAGCATTGCCAACCCTAAAAAAACAAACAAAGCACCCCCATGAATAAACCAGATTCTATTCGTTCCTTTTCCTTGTTCTCCCATAATCACCGCTTTTCAACCAATTTCTGTAAAGAATCCGCCTCCGCCATCGCTACCGACATAGAATCCTTGATCATACCAAACATACGTTCCATATCTGCCACCTCCTTTTCTATCTTGTCCAAGTCACTCAGCAGAGTAGAGTCTTGACGCAACTCCGCCAATCTCGCTTTGTCATGCGAAACTACCACAATCGTCTTCGCAACACCTACCAAGGCAAAGCATACAAATGCGATTATAACCCACATCTTACGATCTCTCAACGGCACTTTGTCCAAGAGTTTTTTCAAGAAAGACGGTGTCTCCATAGTTGTTTTATCTTTATCCATTTTTTTAAATTTTATAAATCTTTTAAAGTTCTATGTCATCGAGCGACAGTCGTTAGCTCCGCCATCCTATTGACCTCCCAATTTTCAATAATAAAACCATGCGGGTTTCTGTCGGAACGAGGACAATTAACCAACTGACACTGAGTTTCTAATTGATAGTAAGTTACCGATGATGTTCTCATAACCGAAGTCGTTGCGTATGTCCGCGCAATATATGGGTAATCTTCCATGTTGACTTTCACCGAGTCAATTTTGATCTCGTTGATGATGCTCGCACCCACCAATTTTTGATAGTATCCATTCTCCTTTCTCGTCTTATAGAACTCCAACACAGAGTTATCGGCAAGGAATAAAGCCTGTTGTACATTGTACTCAATTGCTTGACCATCGGGAACTAACGTAAAGAACAACTCGTGAAACCAGCGCACATGGGCCCTTGCCTCGGCGGGTTTGTTGATGTTAATGTCTTGTGAAAGCGCCATCATCAACGATTTGCCATTATCCATAACATAAATTTTCTCTCGTTGTTTATCAGCAAACTCGTACGACTTACAAATGGCATATCCAGAAGCAAACACAGAGAAAATAGAGATGCCAATCAAATAAAAACGTGATAGAGCAAAAGCTCCTTGAATATCTTTCAAACTCTTTAGCATATTTTCCCCCTTTCAGCGAAATCTACGCTTCCACTATCAACAACCTCCACCCACTGTTGTTTCCAATGTTTTCGTCTAAACAACTTTAAAATATTAGGAGTCAATGGATTCTGAACCGTTCCGCTAATCATCTTTGAAGCTGCGGCCGATCCCGCCAACGTAATTCCTCCTGTCAGACTCTCCATTCCAGCTGAATTGACAATGTATGAAGCTATCGATGGAATCATCATATAAAGCACTAAAAACGCAAGAAGAAAGATGATATATGAAATGGTAAGTGTTGTCATAGTACCATCTAAGGCATTCACATCTATTGAAACCTGATCTATTGCCTGTCTATATATCTCAATATGTGAGTTAATCAATGACAAATGCATCTGATTAATGATTAAATCCATCAGGTTAGCAATGGGAATAAAAAGACAGACATTGATATATTTACTCAGCCATTGCTTCCAATTTCCTTTAAAAATTGGCAAAACAGATAAAGCAAAAGCGAATGGTCCAAAGACAATCAAGACAATCCGAAAAGCTAAGCTCACCGCTCGTATTACCAACTTCACCGCTCCGAAAAGTATGCCTGCTATATATTCTAACCCCCAAAGCATCAAGTCAATACAATTGGAATAGAGATTTGAGAAAAAATCGGATATAGAGCTCAGCACTTTAACATTTCGCATAATGCCACCGTTCTCGTCATTCGCTTTTTTTACCTCATCTTGATAGTTCAACTTTAGTCTCTCCAACTCTTCACGTGTACTTGTCAAACTCTCTTGGTTGGATGTCGCAATCTCTTCCGTATAGACATTAATCGGACTAAAAACGCTATCTACCAAACCGTAAACGCAACTGAAATTGATGGTTATCACTCCTATGATAAATGGTCGCAGTAATGCACTAAAATCAAACGCATCACCCTTCGCCCACGTTTTCATTAGTATATTCGCAAAATAGGCAAACGAAAAAAGCCCGCATAGCAGAAAACATATATTTGAGACTCCTGACAGCTCACCTACTACTTTATCAAACAAAGTATCCATAAAACCGTCTGATAAATAAGAAGATAGATTGACAGATGGAACAGAATTTAAATCCATAAATATTTAATTTAAAAATTAAGGAATGAGAACAAAGACTTGTCCTTTGTACTTGACACACTTTTTGTAAATGCCTTGTTATATATTCTGTTCAACTCTTTTTGAGTAGATTCCATCTCCTTTTTCAAGGCTCTCAACTCTTGACGTCGTTCAAAATCGCTCAGCGAAACATCGTTTTTATCTGTCTTATTTTGCACGACCGCACTCGCTTGCTTCGCAATCTTGCTTACATTCGAACTACAGTCCGCAAGGTCTAATATTGTCTGCGCCTTCTCGGTAATCGACAATGCCGCTGTTTTCTTTATGTTTTTCCGCATATTGTTTGAGGTCTTCACGATATTCTCGCCTATCGTTACAATCTCAGCCACCTCTTTAGCATCTTTCACATACGAGGAGACTTTCTCTACCTTCTCTTGCATCTTCTTAGCACTTTCGAGCGATTGTTTTGCAATTTGAATCTGTTCCATAAACTTATACTTCTGATCAATCTGCTCCTCCATCTGCTCGGCCGCCAATGTCAAGCGTTGTACAACTGATGTCGGATCTGACACGACCATCGCACCCTGAGGGTAAACATTCGCAACAAACATTGCAAAACAACTCAGAACTATCATTTTTTTCATCTTCTTTTCTCTTTTAGATAACAATTAATTGCTTTTTTATACATTCCTTCTTGCTGATAATAATCCATTATTCGTCCCTTTTCCTCTTTATCCGTTGTGAATGTGCAATACTCCTCCTGACTAACCTCCACACCATACACAGCACAGAATCCTCGCAATGAGATAAAAACCTCCTTATATTTCGCACGGTTTTCAAAATCCAACGAGCAGTTAACAGAGAATAGGATGCTTTGCTCTTTTTTAGAAAGCGACAACAATTCTTGTATCATCTGCGCCTTCTCCTTGAAATCTCGAAGATCCAACAAGATTTTGCAATGCGACTGCGTTATCATAATATCTTTGATAAATTTGTTGCCAACCAAATCATCTGGCTCTTGGGTAACAATTGCAATCTCGCCAAAATGCTTTCTTGCAGTACGATAAAGATAACCGATAAACGACGCCATGCCCTCCTTCGCAATAGCTTGCCACGCCTCCTCTATCAACATCAACTTTCGTTGGTCTGACGGCAACCTTCGAATCTTGTCCATAAATGTCGCCATAATGATTAGCGTTACAATCGGGAATAACGTCTTGTTATCCTTAATGTTATCCAATTCAAAAACGATAAAACGCTTCTCTAACAAGTTCAGATTATCCCTTGAATTGAGCAAATGCGAGAACATTCCTCCTTCGGCAAAAGGCTTCAACACTTGTATCATGTCATCTACATCAAAATTGTCAACGCGTACTTTCATCTGCTCTGTGATGTAGCATTTGAAATCCTCCTTCAAATACTGAAAAAAAGTGTTGAAACAAGGATGTATAGAACGGTCATCACATATTTTATCAAGATAATTGTAGATACATACTTTTATATGAATACTTTCGCTGTTTGACAATGGTTCGTCCCCCTTCCAAAGCGTCTTAATCAACGTCAGTAACTGTTCTTTCTTCTCCTCTGTATAATTATATTCAGGCTCATAAAAAGGATTGAAAGTCAACGGATGCTCCTCGGTATAGTTATAATAGACACCATCCTCGCCATTCGTCTCTTCTTGTATCATCTTACACAACCCTTGATAAGAATCTCCAATATCCACCAACACGATATGACAACCTTGCTCCCAATATTGTCTAATTAGATTGTTGGTAAAGAAAGATTTACCTGATCCTGACGGACCGATTATCACTTTGTTTCGATTGTCTATCCAACCTACTCTCTTAGGGTAATCATCCAAATCAATGCGTATGGGGATGCCTGCAAGACGGTCTGTGAGAAAAATGCCAAAGTCAGAAGAATCAACCATTGATCGATAGTTACTATCAAAATTCAAGAAACAACACCCTTGCTCTAAAAATGTCAAGAATGTCAGCTCAGATGGATATTGAGAAGCCGCTCCAGGAATTCCTCCCCAAAAAACCTGAGGAACAATCTTCTCCGTCTTTGTCTTTGTACAACAGTTCATACTAGACAAGGCAGACTCAGCTACAGAATTCTTAGCCAACAATTGCTCCCAATTCTCATCCCATAACATCACATTGAAAGCGCAACGAACACTCCTCTTTTGCTGCACATACGCCTCGTCTAAAAAAGCAGTATTACGTTCAAGATTAATAGCGTTCTCTCGCGAAGCAGACGAAAAAGCTTGTTGTAGTCGACCTTTCTGTTTTATTTTATTTAAGGTATCCTGGTGATTGTCAAAGAAAAAATATTGATTATAAATATGGTCGAAAGGCATGTTGAGAGACAAATTCGCAACATAACTCTGAGGGACAAAGAAATTCGGCGGATTAGAAAACCGTTTATTACAGGAGTGACTCGCTACTTCCATAGGAACAGTCTCTAAATCGGCAATCGAGAAACAAGAGACAAACTTGTCGCCAATCATCAACGTGCCATCCTCGACATGCAAATCCTTCAATACAGTGCTTCCAGATGAATAGTCAAGTGAGAGATATTGCTCAATTATACCAAATTCTGTATCTGTTCCTATTAACTCTGCTTCCGGTAACGCGCGAATCGTAATGCCCGCATCCCTTACCATCTGCTCCATCTTTCCTACCGCTTCTTTGAATTGATTCACGCGCGTTTCGTCTAAAATCATCTTAGGAACAAGACGATTTTTACACAATGCCGATGCTGTTGAATTGCTTTCTAAATTGGATTTTGAGGAAAGCGACACATAGAGAAACGCCCTATGCTTCAAATACTTCCGTCCATTAAAATGATTTCCGTACGACTGCGACAGAAATGAATTTCCATAATCTTCCGACTGACATTTGCACGTTGAAAAAACATCTTGCTTATGTACAATCGTATAATCTGGCAAGTCGCGAAACGCCATCATAAAGACTCTGTGAAGTTGATTGTAATCTTCCTCTTCTCTCGTAAATATTTGCGGTAATTCCAACTCGTAACAAATTGTTATGTCTGCCGTGCGAGAGACAAGAAAACCATCCTCTATCTTCCACAAAGGAAAAACATCCTCTATCTTGTTGCTTTTTACATTAAAATCCATACGAATCTAATCTTTACAATTTAGTGGTTTTCAGCATTTTATTTATACGAACATTGATCTGTACTCGATCCACCGTTTTATGCTGTGCCATTATAAATCGTAGTCCGTTTTCTCCAAATTTATTATTCAGGTAGTACGCCAAACCTACACTTACCAATGCACATAGCAGTACTATCGCCATAGAGACTCCGAATGAGAAAAACATCCCCAATACAAAATATAAAAGTACACTTGTCACGATCCCGCCTAAAGCAATAAACACATAAAGCGCACGAAGACCTTTGAACTCAAAAGACCTTCCGACCCCTTTATTGACTTTATAAGTCATTCAAATCAATTAAAGAAGAAATTTTTAACAACCATCGAAACAACGCATGCCACGACTAAGCCGCCAACCCAACCACCGATTTTCTTTGCGGAATCGGTGTCCCCATTAAATAATTTATAGGCTACAACAGCACCACCCACCAAAGCAAAAAGTCCTGAGATCGTCATAAACATTGTCAGTGCAGGAGAAGCCATCTTCTCCAACTGCTGGTTGGCAGTCTTCAAAGCGTCCGCAGCATGTTTTTGGGCGAACGTAGCACTTGAAACAGATAAACCTAAAGCAGCCACCGAAACTTTGCGCATAGCCGCATTCTGAAAGAAATTTTTTAATTTCATCTTAAATAAAATTATTGAATTATATTTTAACAGGTATATTGCAAAATATATAAAGCACTTGATTCCTTACGAAGCAAACTCTGTTGCAGAACAATCCTCGTTCCCGACATCCTCTTTCCGAGAACGCTTTCGACGAATTGCATCGGTTGATATTCGAGAACCTCTTTTAACCATCATTGTAGCAAGAACAACCAAAACAACATCAAGAACAATACAAAGTATCGCATCAAAAATCAGGAAGTCACTCCATGTTACAAACTCCAAACCAAACATAAAAAACCATTTTTAAACCCATATATACAAAAGGGAGGAAAACAAATCAGGATTTACTTAAGAAAACAACAGGTATCTTCCTCTCATCGCCCGCAAAGATAGTAGAGAATAATCAGACCACCAAGTGAAAGAGATATTATTTCAAGATTTTCAAGTCTTGAAAACTAAAAAAACATTTTGTTCAATTTGTAATCGGCTCTCTTTCTCCTTTTAACTTTTCAAAAACAAAATAATGTTTCAATTTTAAACCCAAAGAGGACAAGTTGTCACATAATTTTCCTTTCAAAACTGACGATTTGTCATATTTTATTAAATATATAGCAAACTTAATGACATAATTGGCAATAATATAGAATGGCACGGGATTTGTTCTAATAGAGTGGTTGAACGAAAGAACAACCGAGAAAGAAAAAGAAAGTTTAACATATAATTGGAGGATTTGATTATGTTATTAGCTAAAAGAAGTCAGGATTTCATTCCTACGTTATTCAACGATTTGTTTGATATGGACTTGAATGGAAACTGGAACAAGAATTTCGCTCCAGCATTTTCAACGACACCACAAATCAACATCATCGAGAAAGAGAACGAGTTCGACATGGAGCTCAGCGTTCCTGGTTTGGCCAAGGAAGACTTGAACATCACCATTGATGCCGAAAGCAACTTAGTCATTGAGATGTCTAAAAAAGATGAGAAGAAGGATGAAAAGAAGGACGGACACTATTTACGCCATGAGTTTTCATCATCTCAGTTTAAAGAGAAATTCTTCTTGCCAGACAACATCAACAAAGAGGCCATCTCTGCTAAGGTTGAGAATGGTGTTTTGAATGTTGTGCTTCCAAAACAAGCTGAAGAAGAGAAATCAAAACAAACTAAAACTATTGAAATACAATAGTTTGAAGTGAGACTAAGTCAACCAATAGTATAACCCATAAATACTTACGGATATGAAAGGAAATGAGAAAAAACCAAAACAGGTCGACAAGAAGGCTAAACACCACGACCATGTTCCTGCTTACGAAGTAGCCGAGGAAAAGGCTGAAGAGAGCAAGAAAAAATAAACGGAGTATAACAATACCAAAGAGGCGTCCTCGTATCGGGGACGCCTCTTTTACCCTTACAACAAAAACAAACCTCATTAACTATGAAAAGCTCTCTTCAAAAGTGTTTTATATTCAACAATCTAACTTTTTAATTTTTTTTTCTCGCTCTTGCCAATAAACAAGTTCCGTAGATAAGAGACGAACCCGAATGACTGACCTAATATCAAAATGAAGTCTAATCGGATTATCGCATATATTAGAATAATACTCGAACCGATCAAGCTCAAAAGCCAAAAACCTTTGGGTAAGACTGAATCGCCAACCCTCTTTGAATAGTACCATTGATAAACAAAACGAAGCGTGAAAGTCACTTGACCGACAGAACCGAAGACTACCAACCACATCGGGATGCCTTCATTCTTAAAGAGACTATTGATGAACAAATCAAAATTGCTCATCATCATTGAGACTATCAAAACAGGGACTATCAAGAATAGATTACTGAAGATAGTAGGCAATTTCTGCCACACATTCTTCGCTTTCAGATTCCACCAATAGACATAATATGAAATGCACTGACCAAGAATAATAGAAAAATCGTCTCGCAACCATCCATAGAGAAAGAAAAGCAATGATCCTACAATGCTTAAAACCCAAAACAAAGTTGGAGACACAACTCGTTTCTGCTTTTCAGACTTTATTAATTGCACCAAAATGCGAGCGGCAAAACAGCCTTGCGCAATAAGTCCGACAATAAATATCAAAAATGACGACATTAGCTTTCTATTGTAAGTCTATTCTAAATATTTTTCCTTTAATGAAACGAAACGAACATTTCCGATTTTCTCAACTTTTTTACTAATAATTAGACCTGAGATTGCTTCTATGTCATCTTCAAACAATAGAACACCATCTGGATTGACAGAAAGAACGTCCTTCTCACATTCTATCTCCATAAGTGGATAATCCAAAAAAACTGACATGTTAGAGGCTCTCGTCACATCATAACAGTAGACCACTTTCAAGTTTTCATCTCGACAAATTTTATTTACTTGCTCACATAACTCCTTATACCCAATAAAAGCATTTGCGTATGGGAGTGCAAAACTACCAACAAAAATCGTCGTATAGAATCCTAAAAAGACAGCCCATATTGATTTCTTATAATTCTTCCTAATACCGAAAATCATTGCGGAGGCGAAGCAAACACAAAGGATAAATGTCAATATTGGAGCATATAATAATATCACATCCACCAGCTTGACACCAAACGCGTCATCCAAATGATGAACATGCAAATCATCAGTGCATATATTGTAAATTATGCTTACAGCAAAGGCAATGACCGATACGATTGCAACCACAACAACAGGGAGAAGGTAAAGGTAGTGTGCCACTTTCGACACATACCGCTCATTATGATTCTGCCACAAAATAACTCCTAAATAGACACAGAATGGATAAATCGGCAAGAGGTATACATCTAATTTTGAACTGAAACATGACAACATTACAAATACCGTCGCCGTAACAGTAAGAAAAAAATTCTGCAAGTCGCTTCGCTTCTCTTTCTTTACCACACTGAAAATAATAGATTCAATGATTACAAACACCAACGGCAACATCATATATAGAACTGATAAACCATAAAAATAGAATGGTTTAGCATGCTTGAAAGAGTCATGAGCTCTATCAATCGTCTGATGGAACAACAGATTGTCAAGATATTCACGTCCGCCCTCCCAATAAACAGCAGAAAACCAAAACGCACAACAAACAAACAACACAAGCCACGTCTTCCCACTCCAATATTTCAAATACGTCTTCCACTCCTTTTTCACCAACAACCAAACAAAAGGCACGAGTATCGGCACCAAAACACCAATAGGACCTTTCGTGAAGAGAGCAAGAAAAGTATATAATCCAAGTAATATTTGGTTTTTTACAGAACAATATTTTCGACTCCACATCAACCAAAATGTTCGTAGCGCCAACACGATGAAGAGACACATCAGTATGTCCATACGCAAAACCAAAAGCATTGCCAACACCAGGACTGTCGACAAAAAGGCAATTTGCGCAATGTTCTGCCATTCCCCCTTTAATTCCTCAATAGTCCATCTACGCATAATCTCAGCTATTGCGAAAGTGGGAATAATAGAAAAAAGAGAGATGAACCACATTTGATGCGATCCAAAGAGCCATTTCCCAAACATTAAAAACCAAAGATACAAAGGTGGCTTGTCAGCATAGGGCTGTCCATTCACGGTAAACGAGAAGAAATGATGATTTTCCAGAGCCTCATCGGCAATGCAGAGGTAGCGTAACTCATTACTGATTGTAAAATCGCGTAAAAAAACACTTGGCAAGATTGCGATAATCACAATCAGATATGGAAGATATTCTTTTTTTAAAAAATCGATTTTCATATCCCTCGCTTTTTGGAGACCGAATTAGAATACGTTATTCTCTTGTACCTTATAGTTGATGTATCGTTTTTTCATCCACCTGTAAGCAAAACAATCAACGAAAGGACCGATTAGGCGATTCCACAAATTATATTTTGAAACACCCGCCTGCCTAGGAAAATGTCGCACAGGCTTCTCCTTATAGTTTCCGCCATCTTGCAAAAGAATTAAAGCAGGTAAGAAACGATGCATTCCTGTGAAAAATGGGATGCGACGAGCATATTCAGTGTGCAAAACTTTAAGAGGACACCCCGTGTCCGTTGCGCCATCCTTTGTCATCATTCTACGAAAACCATTGGCAAATTTAGACTGGAATTTCTTGAAACCAGAATCTTTTCGGTTTGCACGTATCCCCATCACCATTTTATAATCGCTAATGTCCTCCAGAAGAAGATTGAAATCAGCGGGAGCGGTTTGCAAATCGGCATCCATATAGCCAACGAACTGACTTTGAGCATAGTCGATACCTGCCTTGATAGCGGCACTCAGCCCAGCATTTTTCTCAAAAGAAATGTAATAGAAATCGGAAGTGTCAGCGCAAACCTTTTGTATTTTCTGCAAACTAGAGTCTTTTGAGCCATCATTAACGAAAAGTGCGCATGCCTTGTAC